>CAJQJI010000135.1 GCA_905478675.1 Candidatus Altimarinota bacterium | reverse complement strand
ACCCAGAATGGCGTTTCCATACTAAAGTCAGAATTCCCTGCCGCATTTAAAATATTAAATTGTAAGCGATAACTCCCTAACTTAGCCGCTTCACTAAGCGTATATTCACTATCAAAACTGCCATTCAACGTCGTGCCCTTAAAACGCTCTACTTCATTATATTCAGGATCAAAAATTACGATTTCATAGTCGAGCGTTAAATCATTTTCTTCAACGTCTTTTAACGGAAAGTTTTTTCCAAACAGTTCAAGTTCTCGTAAAAACCCTTTAAAGAAAATAGTTTGCGAAGGCTTGTACAGTGGTCGATCGGTAAACAAGACGCCAGAATATTGCTGTCCATACTGCCACGGCCCATACTCGGCCTGAGAATCCCAAGGACTAATCCCTTGATTAAAATTCACAGCCCCAAACCCCACTTTATCCCCACTGGTAACTTTAACACTTCTAAATTGATTCGCCGGAATCGTTTCGGTGTACCCACTTTGCACGCCATCTACTTTTTTAAAACGTTTCTCTGACTGCCAATCACCCACAAAAGTCTCAACAGATAAATTTTCTTCTAAAGCTGTTTCGCCCGGATACGGCGCCACAAAAAACTGAAACGTATCATTCGCCGATGCCTTTATTTCAACCGAGAAGTCTGAAACAAAAAATCGGGTTTCATAGTTGGCAAAACGGTTATTTTCAGCAAAGTCTGTCACGACTTTTAAACTATAATCTCCGGGAATAAGTTCCCCCGCTGCCTTAAAAATTTCGGGAAATTCAGATTGTAAATCCAGAGTCCAAATTTGTCGTTGCTTTGAAGACCCCACTAAAGGATACGATTTAGTGTTATTGTTCAAGGTAACCGTTACTTTCGTGGTGTTACCACCGTACACAAATGTTGGTTCTAAAACGGCATCACGCGCAAAAACGCTGTAACTATTAGGCCAAAATACAGGCGTGAAAAAAGTCCCTAAGTCAGTTTGGAAACGCTGCACAGGGGGGTCGGTTAAAGATCTTCCCGCTACATCCGTAAACGCTGGTTTAAAAGTAATTTCGTATTCAGTCTCCGGATCCCAAGCCCCATCAGGCGGACTCAAATAAAAATTAGTACTCTCATAATCATTCTCTACCCAGTACTTAAGCGCGTCTTCGGTTAATGGTTTTTCTGGTGCGGGCGTAATCACCAAGTTTTCAGCCAAAGTTTTACTCGACACTAAAGAAGAAAAAGAAAATTGAACCGAACGTTGATGAAAAGGCGGTTCTACAAATTTAGTCAGTTCAAACGGTCCAGCCGTCACAAATTCCAAACTTAACGGTGCTTCCAGCGGTAAATCCCCTGTCAGACTATAACTCCCCGGTGCAATAATTAATTCGTAAGCCGTTTTTTCTGGCCAAGTAGTTTGTGGCGTAATCAGTAAAACGGTTTTATCGACTATTTCGTTCTCTTGCTCATCCTTTTTGCTGCCGTAACTAATGTCTATTTTTGCGGCTACTTCCGACACAAAGCGTAAACGAGACTTTAATTTTTCTAACGAAACTTCTTGATTAAAACGAAGCGTTAAGGGGCGTTGACCGACTAAGGTATCCGTTTCGCTGCTTAATAACGCTAAACGTTCCGTTTCAAAACTATAGCTAAAATCCGCTAACAGTTCTGGCGTAGCACTTAAGGTGTAATGCGTTGAAGGCGCCCAAGCTTCTTTCGGTTGAAACATAATACCACTACTACCTAAGGTTCTCCATTCACCTGAAACAGCCGGCGTAATCGTTAAATACTTCGCTAAAAAAGCCTTCGCTTGCTGATGATTTTGCAAAGCCAAAACAGGTTCTTTCCATAAAAAAGTAATAGGCATTAAACCTTCAACGTCCGTAGTGCCCTCCGCCGGAGACTTAAATTCTATTTCGGCGGGTTTAGCCAAATCAATATCGGCTAAGCTGACTTCTGCTTCGACTAAGTTTTTAAGATCTTGAGTATTTGGCAGACTTTCACAGGCCGTTAAAACCAGACTGAGAGTGATTAAAAAAAGTTTTTTCATAAAATTAGAACGGTTAAAGTTCTTCTACCTGAATGTGCACTATCGCTGAATTTCCGTCAAGATTTACCGCTTCAAAAACATGGTCTCCAAGCGTTAAATTTTCAAAGATAGGCCCCTGTGAAATAACCCCATTATGACGATAGTAATCGACTTCACTTTCACTCCCACGAACTTGAAGCAATAAATCAGATCCCGCGGCAAAAACATCGTTTTCGGCCGGATAGACAATTGAGAATCCAGGCTCAACCAAGGGTTCTGGCTGGCTTAATAAATCTAAATCAAGCGGGGTTAAAAACGCCGTCACTTTTTCACTACAGTCTGTTTGCCCTGGTCGCCGACAGAGCGTTTTAAGACTTCGAGTTCCTTTATAACTAAAGGCTAACGGTGGTTTATGACGATGCAAACGCTGCATTACTTTTTGCCAAATGGGCCCGGCGCCTTGCATACCAGAGCTAGAAACCATTGGGGTTCCATCCGCATTGCCTACCCACACCCCAACCGTATAACGGGGCGAAAAACCAAGCACCCAGTTATCTCTAAACTCTTGCGAAGTTCCCGTCTTAGCCCCACTCGGAAACGCTAACTCTAAACTATTGCCTCGAGAAAAATTTTTCCATCGCGCCTGGTTATCGCTTAATACCTGCTGAACCCACTCGGCCGTATCGGTTGAAATAACTTTTTTTATCGGTTCTTTTTCTGGTTCATAAATGACGGTCCCGGTTGCGGTTTCCACCGACTGAATAAAATTCAATGGTTTGAGTTCCCCTTGGTGCGTGAAAATCGAATAACCTTGAGTTAAAGATAATAAAGACGTTTGCGCCGAGCCTAGTACCAACGATAAACCGAGCGTTTCGGCTTCTTGCTGCAACCCAAACCCAAGACTTTGTAAAAAAGCGTAAAAAGGATCTACTCCAATCCGATTTAGAAGGTCAACCGCCGCAATATTATAAGAATTTGCCAGCGCCTCCCGAAAACGCACCAGACCGTTTTCTTCTTCAATATTAAAGTTACGCGGTAAGTAGCCTTCTGGAAAAATAGTTTTTTGGTCATTAAGCGCTTGAGCCGGAGACCAGCCCTTTTGTAAAGCCAGCGCATAAAGAAAGGGTTTTAATACCGACCCCGTTTGCCGCGGAGAGGTTGCTAAATTCACCGCCCCATCAATCGTTGCCTCAAAAAAATCAGGGCTCCCCACTAGCACGCGAATATCGTTTTGGTCATCTAACACGACAATCGCCCCATTGTGCATTTTCTTCGTTTGCTGCTCACGTTTAAGGGTTTCCTGTAAAATATTAAGCGAGTCTTGATACAAGGTTTTATCAAGCGTCGTGTAGATATTGATCTCTTTAGCGGGGAAACGAATATCTGCCAACTGACGTTTTACCCAAAACACAAAATGAGGCGCCACAATAAAATTATCAACGTTTGGCTGCAGCTTAATGGGTTGTGTTACCCAATACGTATAGTCTGGTGTTTCAATTAAATCAGCTTCATACAAACGTCGTAACATTAAGTTTCGACGTGTTAAAGCTAAATCTGGATTAGAAATAGGATTAAATTGACTTGGATTTTGTACAATCGCCAACAAGGTGGCGAGTTCTGCAACCGACAACTGATCCAATTGTTTAGAAAAATAATGCTCTGCCGCCGCATGGAAGCCCTGAACATTATGCCCTAAATTAACCCGGTTTAAATACTGCTCTAAGATTTCAGCCTTGCTTAATTTTTGTTCTAATTTCAAAGCCCAAAACGTTTGACGAAGTTTATACCACCAATCACGTCGCTCCATTTCTAAAAACTTAAGACGCGCTAATTGCATCGTAATAGTAGAAGCGCCAGAAACCGTTTCTCCTGAAAGGAGGTTTTGCTTCATTGCCCGCGCTAAAGCCATTAAATCAACGCCAGCGTGGGTCTTAAAATTTTTGTCTTCTAACGCAATAAGAGCGGACTTCAAAAATTCAGGAGCGGTCTCACTGGTTGTTTCAAAGCCCGCTTCTTTATACAACAAGCTTCCATTTCTATCGTAGAAACTAAAAGAGGTTGGGACCTCTGTTTTTTCTGGCAAAGGACAAAACCACCCAAGAGCCAAGATGATGCTTAAAAAAAGGATACTACTAAATCCAACTCTCATTAAGTTTATTTAAGGCGAGTGACTTGGGAAAACAAGTCTTTAATTTTAATTAAATAAAATATTTGCAAATCATGTAAATATAAAGTATAATAAAAAATAATTTCAAAATAAAACAAACAAAATGAAATACCCTAAAACGCTGGCTCTCGCGCTTTTACTTACGTTAAGCAGCATTAACTTCGCCTCAGCTCAATCTGAGGAAGAAGACCCACTCGCGGGTATTGACGAGCTATTTAACGCGATTGAAGAAATTGAAAGTGCTGAAGAGGCGATGGAGGAAGGGTTTACTGAAACCGAAAGCACCGAGCTGGTAAATCCTGGTGAGAATACCGTCGGCCTGCCTGAAGCGGATGTTGAATCAGAGACAACCGAAACCCTTGACGAGCAAATTAGCACAAC
>CAJQJI010000134.1 GCA_905478675.1 Candidatus Altimarinota bacterium | reverse complement strand
CCTCGTCGAGCGTTCCCAGTTCCTTTTTGTCGTTGCACTTTACGAGTTGAGTAAGCCACATCGCCTCGAGTTTTAGTGTGAGCAATTGGATTTCGCTTGTTAGCGAGTCGCATAACTACTGCACGGTGCATAAGATCTTCGTTGACCTTAGCATCAAACATAAGTTCGCTTACTTCAACGTTTCCTTTTTTCTTTCCGTCAGCCGCATATAAATCTATTTTCATGGGTTTAAACGTCTTCGCGAATAAATACAAGAGAGTTTTTAGCACCTGGAACGGCACCTTTCAAAGCAATTAAGTTTTTAGCTGCATCAATTTGAACAACTTCAACGTTACGAAGAGTAGTTTGCTTACCTCCCATTCGTCCCGGCATTTTTTTCCCTTTAAGGATCCGTGCTGGTTTAGCACAAGTCCCCACACTCCCTGGCTCTCGATGATGATGAGAACCATGAGTCTCTGGACCACGTGAAAAGTTATGTCGTTTAATAACACCCGCAAAACCTTTCCCTTTAGAAGTGCTCGTAATTTTAACACGAGAAACCCCTTCCATTGATCCAACCCCAACGCCTTCACCTTGCTTAATACCAGCCTCTGCATCAAGTTTTAATTCTTGAATAAACTGGAAGTTCTTGTTGGCATTTTTCCGAGTCTTGTTTCGTTCAAAACTAGCCAAAACAGCGGCATCGTAGCCATCTTTGGCGGCTGTTTTAACTTGTAGTACTTTCGCTTCTGGAGCTTCAAGCACGGTTACCGCGGTAATACGTCCAGTTTCAGGACAGATTAAGCGAGACATTCCGATTTTTCGAGCAAGGATTCCTTTCATAGTATTTAAATCTTATTTCTTAGTAGTTTTTTCTGAGAGGTTGAGGTTTTCAACGTCAGACTCTAGAAACTCAAATGATTTTGAGTAAAGGCTTTTAATTAGAGCATTTTAATTTCCACTTCTACGCCACCAGGTAAATGTAGGTTTTGTAGTGATTCAATCGTTTTAGGCGTTGGCTCCTTGATATCAATCAAGCGTTTGTGCGTTCGCATTTCGTATTGATCACGCGCATCTTTATTAACAAAGAATGAGCGATTTACGGTAAACTTTTTAATTTTAGTTGGCATAGGCACTGGACCAGAAACCATTGAACCGTTTCGTTCGGCCGTTTCAACAATAGCTTTAGCGGCTTCATCGATAATAGTGTAATCGAATGATCGAACGACGATACGAACCTTTGAGGCTTGAACTTCGTCTTTTTTGGTTGTTTTCTTTGTGGTCGGTTTAGTTGCCATATGCTTTAAAATAAGAAAAGAGCCCGCGGAATATAGATAAGAGTGGGGTGGTGTCAAGGCTTTTTTGAGGACTTATTTAAAGGCGGCAGTTGTTTTTTTCTAATTTACTAATTTATTTTAGGCTGAGGGGTTGTGAAAAAGCTAATTATCTGCTATAATGATCAGAATAAATAACAAAAAATGACCGAACAAAATACGGCCGTCTCTTCCGAAAATAAACCTCAACACGTGAATGTTTCATCTGAGCGTTATCCGGCTATGCAGTTTGTGGTTAAATTTTCACGGCTTATGGCGACCGTTATTTCAGTATTGTTTTTAATTTTTGCGTTGCTTGCAATTATTACGGGGATCTTTAATGAAGATAAGAGCTTTCTTTGGGGGCTTATTAATGCTGGTTTCTATGTTATGGTTGGCGGCGTGCTTATTGGTCTCGTTAAGGGGATGGGAGAAGCCTTTGAGGTCTTGCTTGAGCTAGAGAAGCGAAAGTAGGTCCTTGCGTAACACGAAATGTTGTTTAATAAATGAGATATAATAAAAAAACCGCCCAAAGGCGGTTTTTCTAGTATTTAGTAGTCTAGTGACTAAAAACTATTTCAAGATTTTAGTGATTACACCAGCTCCTACAGTTCGTCCTCCTTCTCGGATCGCGAATCGAGTTCCTTCGTTAAGGGCGATAGCTTTTCCAAGTAGTACTTTGAATTTAGCGTTATCACCAGGCATCACCATTTCAACTCCGTCTGGAAGAATAATTTCTCCAGTAACATCCGTAGTACGGATGAAGAATTGAGGTTTGTAACCTTTGAAGAAAGGCGTGTGTCGTCCTCCTTCTTCTTTTTTTAGAACGTATACTTCTGCTTCTGCTTCAGTATGTGGGGTAATAGTTTTTGGCTTAGCCATAACTTGACCACGTTCAATATCATCTCGTTCAATTCCTCGTAGTAGTAGACCAGCATTATCACCAGCTTCACCACGTTCAAGTTGTTTTCGGAACATTTCTACTCCGGTAACAGTAGTCGTAACCGTGTCTTTAAGACCAACGATTTCAATCGTGTCTCCAACGTTGATAGCTCCTTGTTCAATCCGACCAGTGGCAACAGTACCACGACCTTTAATAGAGAACACGTCTTCAACTGGCATAAGGAAGTCTTTGTCTGTTTCACGAGCTGGTTCTGGAATTTCAGTATCAAGCGCGTTAAGAAGATCAAGAACTTTATCACCCCATTCACCGCCTGGTTCTTCAAGCGCTTTAAGAGCTGAACCGTGAATAATCACAGCGTTGTCTCCATCGTAATCACGTTTAGATAATTCTTCACGGATTTCCATTTCAACAAGTTCGATCATTTCTGCGTCATCTACCATGTCGCATTTGTTCAAGAATACAACGATTTTGTCTACACCTACTTGTTTAGCCAAAAGGATGTGTTCTTTAGTTTGTGGCATTGGACCGTCCGTTGCAGCACATACTAGAATAGCTCCATCCATTTGAGCCGCACCAGTAATCATGTTTTTAACGTAATCGGCATGACCAGGACAATCTACGTGAGCGTAGTGACGAGTTGGCGTTTCGTACTCTTGGTGAGAAGTAGAGATAGTAATACCTCGTGCTTTTTCTTCTGGCGCGTTATCGATTTGATCGAAAGCGACAGATTTGTTACCGTCTAGGTCTGGGTAACGGTTGTGAGCTACAGCTGTAATAGCGGCAGTCAAAGTTGTTTTACCATGATCGACGTGACCAATGGTCCCCACATTTACATGGGGCTTGTTGCGTTCAAATTTTGCTGTCATCGTAAGATGTGGGTTAGAAAGTAGAAAATTTGGGTTTCATAATTGATTTTACCGCCACGATACTAGAAACCAAGAGTTTTTTGTCAAAATTATTTATTAAGACTCTATTTCCATTTATAGATAATGTTATCCGCCTTATTTTTCTTGAACCTAAAAAGAAGTCTTTATTCCCACTCAATCGTACCTGGTGGTTTACTGGTGACATCTAAGAAAACCGCACTAATAGAATCATCTTTTAAAATTTCAGTGGTTACTTTTTTAAAGAATTCCCATGGGAGTTTGCCAACCGTAGCACTCATGGCATCAATGGAATCAATGGGACGTAGGATAATTGATTCTTCGCCCACGTTATTAAAACTAAGGGGAGCGAGTACTACCGGGAATTGCCATACGTCGTTGTAAACGCCCATTTCGTGCATGGTGGTCGTGACAATGTGGTCCGCTCTTTGTAGGCGGGCGACTCGCTCTGGGTTTACATCAGACTGTTTTACTTTAGTACGTTCAATTCGACCGTCGTAGTTATGACCTAAGCTTTTAACACAGCGATTAATGTCGGTGTAGTGGTTAATAAGTTTAGTGGATAAACTTTCGAGTTCGGCTAAGTCATCTT
Source organism: Candidatus Altimarinota bacterium (assembly GCA_905478675.1). GTDB lineage: Bacteria > Patescibacteriota > Gracilibacteria > UBA4473 > UBA4473 > JAACPJ01. Next base: position 1,663 of record CAJQJI010000134.1, on the reverse strand, counting down.
CCGCCACGGTCAGTAAGCCTGGGTGTTTGTACGTTCTAAAATCACCTTGAACCCCAACCGATTTAAGGGGTAAAACTTCAAACGGTTTTTTGTTACGCTGTAACGTAAAAGCGTTTACATCTCGTTGTGGAATATCTTCCGTGGTTTCTTCCGCACAAAGAATCCGAACTCCGAGTCCTGGGCCGGGGAACGGATGACGCCAAACCAGTTCATGGGGTAACCCCATAAGTTCGCCTAAGGCTCGGACTTCGTCTTTATATAAATCCGCGAGTGGCTCGATAACCAAGCCTGCATCAATCATTTTTTGAATTTCAGGTACTCGGTTGTGATGTGTTTTAATTGTGTCTGAATTTTTAGTCCCCCCGGTTTCAATTGTATCGGGGTAAATGGTGCCTTGGGCCAGCAAGGTGTTTTCATCTAACTCGTGCGTGGCAAAAAAAGCTTTTTGTACATCAATAAAAGTGTTCCCAATAATTTCGCGCTTCGCTTCTGGTTCATAAACGCCCGTTAAATTCCCTAAAAAACGATCCGCTTCATCCATAACTGTCAGTCTCGCCCCAATCGCTTTAATTGATTTTTCAACGTAATCACGTTCGCCTTGTCGTAGCAAGCCATTATCCACAAATAAGCCTTGGACTTTATCGGCGCCTAGAATGTTCGAAAGCAGGGCAAAGGCGACAGTGGAGTCAACTCCGCCAGACACAAATAAAACGACATGTTTGTCTCCAATTTGCGCTTTTAAGTTGGCTTGGTGTTCTTCGTAAAACTTCTCAATCGTCCAGTCTCGTTTAAGTTCACAGATATCTAAAAAGTTTTTCAGTATTTGGTGACCGTATTCAGAATGGGTTACTTCTGGGTGGAACTGAATACCAAACAGGTTTAAATCAGCATTCCAAACAGCCGCATTGTGGCACAAATCGGTATTTCCACACCCCTCAAAGCCTTCGCCTAGCTGCGAAACTTCATCTCCGTGGCTCATCCAAAAAGGTGAAACAGTCGGGATGTCTTTAAACAGCGGGCATTGTTGATCGTGGGTTAGTTCGGCCCGACCAAATTCTTTACCCGAATCTTTGCCAGGAACGACTTTCCCGCCAAGGGCTTGGTTTAAAAATTGGTGTCCGTAGCAAATACCTAAAACGGGTTTCCCGAGTTTAAAAATTTCAGGGTCACAGCTAGCGCTGCCTTCGTCGTACACACTTTGTGGGCCTCCAGAAAGCACAATCCCCTTAATGTTTGGGTCTTGAAAAAAAGCTAAATCAACTTCGTCTGGTTGATGAATTTCGGCCAACACTTGCTCGCGCCGAATTCGGCTGGCGATTAAATGAGCGTACTGACCACCAAAGTCGAGGATGATAATCTTTTCGTGCATGAATTAAGGGTAGCGACTTTTAAAATTTTGAAAAGATGCCTTGAATGTTTTATAGTAGAAGACATGCCTAACTTTGAGCGAGAGCGAGAAATTGGAGCCAGAAAAGGACGTACCTTAACCGGGGAATCTCGGCGATTTGGCCTGCTTCGCTTGAGTGATGCGAGTGCGGGTGTTGGGAGGAGTAAGTTTGAAAAAGATACAGAAATTAGAATGACAACCCGGATGCGTGCCATTGTGGCATTAAGAGCTGGCCGCAAGGGTTAAACCAAAATTATCTCCATAAGCCTGCTTTGC
>CAJQJI010000133.1 GCA_905478675.1 Candidatus Altimarinota bacterium | reverse complement strand
CGCCTAGCTGATCTAAATAAGCGTGAATGGGTGAAACCCCTGGGTAATCGAGCCCGGCGGAAATCGAATGACTTTCTTCAATTTGGCCGTTAGCGTCACAGTTCACCTTGCTAATGCTGCCGTGCAGGCAACCGGTCACGCCTCGGCCAATGGTTAGCCCGTGTTTGATGGTATCGCCGGCGGGTTCAACCCCTACTAACTGAGTCTCTTTGTCTTCTAAGAAGGCTTGAAAAATACCAATGGCATTAGAACCTCCGCCCACGCACGCGAGTACTTGGTCGGGTAGTTGGCCTGTTTGCGCTTGTATTTGGGCTCGAGCTTCAACTCCAATTACCTTTTGAAAGCGGGCAACCAGTTCTGGAAAAGGATGCGGACCGGCCGCCGTTCCAAACATGTAATAGGTGTCTTCGGCCTGAGATATCCAGTAACGCATGGCTTCATTAATGGCGTCTTTTAGTGAAGCGGAGCCGGTTTCAACACTTATCACTTCGGCGCCGAGTAATTTCATGCGTTCAACGTTTACTTGTTGCCGAGCCACATCTTTCGCCCCCATAAAGACTTTGACGGGTAAATTAAAGTGCGCGCCCGCCATAGCGGTGGCAATACCGTGTTGTCCCGCGCCGGTTTCGGCAATTAAATACTTCGCCCCCATTTCACGGGCAATTAACGCTTGCCCAATAACGTTGTTGGTTTTGTGAGCGCCGCCGTGTAGCAGGTCTTCGCGTTTTACCCAGATTTGAGCGCCGCCTTTAGGACTAAAATTTTTAGCCTGATAAATCGGCGTTGGACGGCCCGCAAAGTTGCGTAATAATTCGTCAAATTCAGCTTGCAAGGCGTCAGATTTTTTAAAATCTTCAAAGACTTGTTCGACTTTTTTAAGTACGGGTTGCAATAATTCAGGGGCAAAGCAGCCGCCAAATTCGCCAAAGTGTCCACCGGAATTTTCAATGAAATTTGTCATGTTGTACTGGTGCAACGGTACAGCTCTTTTTGTTTAAATCAAGCTTATTTTTTGCTAAAAATACGTGGGCTGGCTTGAGCGGTTGGGTACACCACAAGACTCTCAATATTAACGTGGGGCGGGCGTGTGACGCAATATACAATATTGTCGGCAATATCATCCGCGGTCAGTTCAGTGAAGCCTTGGTAAACCGCGTCGGCTTTATCTTTATTGCCATGAAAACGAATGGTTGAAAACTCCGTATTCACGGCTCCAGGGGCAATATCGGTCACGCGAATCCCCGTGCCAAGTAAATCGATTCGTAACGACTTAGAGATCATTTGCACAAAGCTTTTGGTGCCGCCATATACATTGCCGCCTTCATAGGCTTCAAGGCCCGCGGTAGAACTAAGATTTACGATGTGCCCAGCGGTTTCTTTTAAAAAAGGAATCGCTAATTGCGCTACTTTTAGAAACCCCTTGATGTTGATATCAATCATTTCTTCCCAGTCTTTAAAGTCGTAGTGCTCAAAGGGTTCTTTCCCCCGGGAAAGTCCGGCATTATTTATTAACATATCAACTTTTAAATTGGCGATGTCTTGGTAGAACGTTTCAACGGCCTTTAAATCTGAAACGTCTAGGCTATAGGTTTTTACGGTTATACCGTGTTCCGATTCAAGTTCTTGGTGTAAGGCGGCTAATCGTTCTTGGCGACGAGCCACAATAATGAGGTTTTTGCCTAAAGCGGCCAGTTGTCGGGCCGTGGCTTGGCCGATACCACTAGAGGCGCCGGTAATTAAAGCGAAAGCGTTTTGGTTTACACTGAAATGCATGGTGGTGAAAGAAAAAGTTAGCAATGGTTTTTAAGATAGCCGAAGAGAGCCTCGATAGAATCGTAGATTTGGTCTGGCTGAACGGTTTTTAGCTGTTGGTGGCTGTGTACGCCCCAGCTGACGGCTATATTTTGAATTCCCGCGCTATGGGCGTGTTCAATGTCACTGATAGTATCTCCAATAAACAAGGCTTCGTGTGGTTTTCGATTTAGTTGTTTTAACAGTTTTTGTATTTTTTCATCTTTATAGCCTTCCGTTTCTCGGCCGACCACGCTTTGAAAGTAGGCTTGTAGTTGATGTATTTCGAGCCACGGTTCAATGACACTTTTTAGATTAGAAGAAATAATATGGTGTTCGAATTGTGGGGCAATGTCGTTAAAAGATTCAATAAATCCAGGGAAGGCTTTTACGGCTTTGGGATACCTTGTTTCTTCGTGGGCTGAATATTTTTCTTTAATGTCGGCGGCCACGTTTGGGTAGTTTTCGGCTAAGTATTCAAACGGAAACTTATGGGTAAAGGTCGCTTGGTAGTCACTCAGTTTAAAATCTATCCCAAAGCGTTTCATTTCTTGGCGCCAAAAAGAAAAGACAAATTGGGTAGAATCGGCCATCACGCCGTCAAAATCCCAGAGTAACATGGGTTTATTCATCTTTTAGTTGGTTGAGTAATAAGGTAAGTTTTTCGGCCTCAAATTCTCCAGCGGTTTCGACGCCAGACGCGGTATCGAGTAATTGCACTTGAGGAAACTTAAGGACGATATCGCGGGCGTTAGTTGCGTTTATGCCGCCTGCTAAACCGTAGGGAATGTTTAATTTTTCTGACTCAGAAAGAGCGTCAAGCAACACTTGGTTGTGTACTATTTGTGTTCCCGATCCGGGTGTTTTGCCGTCAAATAGAAATAAATCACAGTTTTTGCCGTATTGTTGCAGAACCTTTACATCAAAATTTTCATCTACCGCAAAAGCTTTCCAGACTTCAAAGGGTTTGATCGGGCTTAGTTTCTGTTTAATGGTTTCAATGTCTTGGGCTGAC
>CAJQJI010000132.1 GCA_905478675.1 Candidatus Altimarinota bacterium | reverse complement strand
TAATGGGGGTTACTTGTATAAGCCGATTATTGTAGAAGAAGTCCGCTACCAAGACGGACGTCCACCAAAAGTCTTTCATCCAGAAGTAGTACGACGTGTGATTGGAAATGAAGCCTATAATGCTACTAAATCAATGTTATTGAATGTAATAAATTCTGGGACAGGACGAGCGGCACGGGTCACTGGTTACAGTGTGATGGGGAAAACCGGAACGTCGCAAACGTATAAAAACGGAAAAGTTCTAGAAGGTGTCGGTACCACTATTGCCAGCTTCGCGGGTTTTGGACCGATTCAAGAACCACGTTTTGTCATGTTGGTGAAGTATGATTATCCAAAAACGTCACAGTTTGGGTCAGAAACGGCCGCGATTACTTTTGGGACTATTGCCGAATTCTTGTTTGATTACTTTGAAGTGCCACCCGATCGGTAATATTAAAATGTCATTTTGAAACAAGTTCAAAATGACCTTATTATATTAAACCACCCGATTTCGCTTTGTTCCGGCTTTAAAAGCCTCGATATTCACGAATACTTCTTGGGCGAGTCGTTCTCGGGCTTCTTGGCTGGCCCAAGCAATGTGTGGAGAGGTGAGTAATCGTTCTGGGTGTTTTAATTGCAGTAAAGGATTATCAACCTTAATCGGTTCATGTTCAAATACATCTAAGCCAGCACCGGCAATATCACCATCATCTAAAGCCACGGCTAAATCGGCTTCATTAATAATGCCGCCGCGCCCGAGGTTAAGCACATAGGCGTTGAGCTTCATCAAATTTAAGTTGTCTTTATTGATCAAATTTTTTGTTCGGTTATTTAGCGGTGCATGAATGGAAATAATGTCACAGGTTTCGCATAAATCTTCGAGCGCTAAATGGGGGTATGGGCCGTTAGTATTATGTCCTGAAGTAGAGTGGTACACTACTTTACAATCAAAGGCTTCGGCCACTGTGGCGACTTTTTTCCCAATAGAGCCTAAACCAATAATACCCCAAGTTTTACCCGCTAGTTCGCTATAAGGTTGACCAAAGGTCGTTATCATCGAACTTTGAGCGTAGTTGTTTTTTACATACGCATCATGCCAAGTGGTATGACGCATGAGACCAAACAAGAGCGCAAAGGTTTGTTCTACCACACTAGCGGTGCTGTAACCCGCTACATTGGCCACGGCAATGCCGTGTTCTTTAGCGTAGTCTAAGGCCACGCCATCGGTGCCCGTACAGGTTAAAGCCACCATTTTTAAAGATTTAGCCACCGATAAATTAAAGGTGTCTAATTTTACTTTATTAGTGATAATAATTTCTGCGTTTTCAATTCGATCGGCGACTTGCGCTGGCGTGGTGAATTCGTAAAACATGACGTCGCCTAAAGTTTCAAATAAACTTAAATCTACGTCAGGGCCCATAAGTTCGGTATCGAGAAAGACTATTTTCATGCGTCAAAAGTGTAATTTTTTTCTTTGAAATGAACGACACGTTCATTTTTTATTGTTACGCCTTCGGCTTTCAGGCGATTAATCTTTTCACTGGTTTGGCCGGCATAACCGCCCAGACGTCCATCACTATTAACCACTCGATGGCAGGGAACTAGGTCACGTGGATAAGGATTTTTATTCATGGCATTGCCAACCGCTCGGTAGGCTTTGCAGCCTAAGGCTTCCGCCAAAGCTTTATAAGTCGTAACCCGGCCACTCGGCACCGTGCTTAATAATTTGTAACACCGCTCGTTAAAATTACGGGCTTCCATAATATTCTATTTAGAATCAACATTATAGTGATGTACGTCACGTTGCGGGAAGGGAATAGAAATACCTTTAGCATCAAAGGCTTCTTTTACGGCTTCAAGTTTATCAAATTTCAAATCCCAGTAGTCATCCGTTTTAACCCAAACTCGACACCAAATATCAACACTACTTTCGCCTAAATTTCCGACCACGATCTGAGGGGCATGATCTTTATTTTTCGTCACAACTCGCTCATCACCGACTACCACTTCTTCTAAAACTTTTTTGGCGAGTTTAATGTCATCACCGTAACCAATTCCAAATACTAAGTCTAAACGACGAAAACGTTGTTCGGTGTAATTAGTAATGACATCGTTCGCTAAATTACCATTTGGTAGCACAATCGTCTTGTTATCTGGCGTAGTTAGAACGGTGTTAAAGATTTGAATATTTTTAACAGTGCCGCCAACGCCTTGAGCTTCGATGTAATCCCCAATTTTAAAAGGTTTAAAGAAAAGAATTAACACGCCGCCTGCAAAATTAGAAAGACTGCCTTGTAAGGCTAAACCAACGGCTAAACCAGCGGCCCCCATAAGGGCAACTAATGACGTAGTCTGTACGCCAAACATAGTGGCCACAATGACGAGCAAAATAATTTTTAAACCGGCACTAGCCAGACTCATAATAAAACTTTCTAAAGCTTCATCTAAGTTTACACGATCAAAAAAACGTCTTAATCCGCGTATAAAAAAACCAATAGCAAGCCATCCTATAATAAATACGACAATGGCAGAAATGAATTTAGGTGTGTATTCAAGTAACATCGTTAAGCCTTTTTCGTACAGATCTTGAAGTGTTTCGGGTGAGATATTCATAAGAAAAAAATTATAAAAGTAGCAAGTGGCTATTTAAGAAAGCCGGTTTTAATAAGATTCGCCGCTGTTTTTTTGTCTATCCCGCGGGCTTGGAAGTATAAAATTTTTTCAGGATCCACGGGCGCAATACTCGCCCCATGACCCGCCGATTTTACTTGGTCTGTTTCGACTCGTAAAACGGGTAAAGATTTCCCTTTAGCGTTATCAAATAAAATAATTTTTTCCGTAATATTCGCGTCGGCTTGTTCCGACTCAGTCGTAAGCGTGCCGTTACCATCAAAACCTAAAAAACTTTGGTCTTCGGCGGTACCACGTAAATCAATGGATCCGGTTTGATTTTTCCCTTTAAAAACTTGTTTGATTTCCCAGTTTTTATGATCAGTGCCAGTACATTGTGTTCGACCTTTGACATGACATTCAGCATTTTCCGCTAACAGTTCAATCGTTAAATTAAACTCCCGGCTTCCCGCTGAAAAATCTTCTATTTCTATTTCGAGTAAAGTATCGTCTTTTACTTCAATAGTTTTATGACCGCTAGGATTTGTAAATTTCATCAACGTAAAATATAGCCAAAAAAGTGAGTACCACAATCGACTTAGCTTAAATTAATGGCGCACGGTAAAGTCGCGGATCAACGTGTTTGTTATGATCTATTAAAAATTGTGCGTAGCTAAAAAATTGGTGATGTTGAAACTCTTTTTGTCCGGCTCTAAAAGCTAAGTAGCTGACGGGAATAGCTAAAAATCCAATCCAGTAAAAAGGCATGCCAACCGCTTGAAAAAAGAACGGCACCATCGTAGCAAACACAAACATAAAGCCCGCCGCAATGTTCCACCACCAATTGGTTTTATAGATGGCTCGATTGGGTAAATCGATCCCGGTTAAATAAACAAACAAAGCACAATTATAGTTTAAACGTTTGAGCTCTTTAAGGCTGGTTGGTTCAAAGGGAAATCCGCTGCGGTCATCGCGTAAAATAAACGTTTGGTCGGGGTCTTTAAAATGCACAATAACTCGGTTTGGGTAGTCGAGTATGATTTTATAGGCATTGGTTAAATCCCAGGCTTGGTCTTTAATATGTAACGAGTGGGCTTGTGGAAAAATGTAATCTAATTCTTCACTTTTTTGGGCGCCTAAATTTTTTTCGCTGTGTTTATCTTCGTGGAGCCAAAACCCTAAACAAACGGTTGAAGCGATAAATAAAAGGATAATAAAGCCTAAAAGTAGGGGCGGAATATCAAGTCCGAAAGGTTCTAAGGAGTGCCACCCTAATTTATAGGTGGCATCACTAAGAACGGTAATGCCGGTTAAACAAGTCAGTGTAATAAGCACAAACAAAATAATTTGCTGTGACCAAGTTTCATTTAAAGCGTTGGTGCTCTCTACGCGGACACAAACGGGTAGGTTTTTAGAAAGTAGATCGTTGAAGCTGTGCATACTTCTTTTATTTTAAGGGAGAAAGACATCAGACGCAATTATCCTGTTTTAAAACTTGAGTTAAAAATGACGTTCAGTAGATATTTGACATAAAAAATTATGAGTGAAAAATTAGAAGTTCGTTTATACCCAACCAAGTATTTTAATTATCGTTTTCCGCGTCCAAGGTCAAAGAATACTCCCTGTGTGCAACCCTCAGAAGTCTGTGGAAATCGTATTTTTGAAGTAACGCCTGATTATAAATTTGACAGTGAAAATCGCCCAGAAGCTGACGCCTTAATAACCGCTGATTATAACCGTATTTTAGAAATATATGGAAATGATTGTCTTATTTTAGCGGGGAAAGATCATCAGCGTTTTGGTGTTTGTCATATGCGCTGGCGTGAATTTATAGCCGGGTTCTTAACTGATTTTATTTCTGAATTTTCGGCTGAGAGTCGTGCGTTTATTGTGGGACCTTTTATGCATCGTTTAGCGATAATGCGAGATGCGGCTTACGAAGATCTGCATCGTGTTTTAGGGGAAGAATTTTTTACAGAAGATCCAACTTTAGGGCTTGTTTTTGAATTTAAAAAAGCCGTAGAAGCGGCACTGAAGGCTGAGCAGGTCGATTTCTATGCTGAAAGTACAACGGCTAAAAACTTGGCCAGTGCACGGGCTGGATGTACGAAAAGTGAAACCAACATTCTTCGGGTTGGGGCGCATAATTTATATGATGAAGATGATTGTGGCATAGTTTTAGATTGGCCATTTGAAGGTGTTTAGTATTTTGGCTTTTGCCTCGGCCTGAAAAAAGTAGTCTGTGCGGTGATGAATTTGGTTAAACTCCGTTTTTGGTGGATACAGACGCAAAAAAAATTAAAAACTTTTGTTGGGGTTTCGGTTGATGAGCCTTGGGATGCGGTGTTTGATGTGCTGTTTAATAAGTTAGCGCTAATGAAACAGGCAGACGAGCAAAAAGCGGAAATATCGCAACGAGTAATTGAAGGGATTACAACCAAGCGGTTATATTGGCTTGAAGTTATTTTATCAGCTTTAATTGCCACTTTTGGTTTAATGCAAAATTCCGTGGCGGTTATTATTGGGGCCATGCTGATTGCCCCTTTGCTGCGGCCTATTCAAGGGCTCGCGTATTCGATTGTTTTAGGACGACCGTATTTGTTTGCTCGAGCCTTACGTTTACTGCTTTTGAGTGTGTTGGTGGCCATAGTTGTACCGATGAGTGTTTTATATTTTTTCCCAGGGGCTGAATCTACGTCTGAAATTGCGGCGCGGACACAGCCAAATTTACTCGATTTATTAATC
>CAJQJI010000131.1 GCA_905478675.1 Candidatus Altimarinota bacterium | reverse complement strand
CGAAACCTATGCCATAAATACCAAATCGCCGGTGCCCCAGATTTTTTAGTTTTGAACCAAAACGACACCTACGCCGCTAAAACTTTTTTCGACGCTAACGATGGTCAAATTGTCGTAAAAGCCGATGGATTACTTGGTGGAAAAGGCGTTATTGTCGCTGGTGAACATTTTCAAACGTTTGAAGAAGCGATGGATTTTGCCCAACAGTCAATTGCAAAATTTGGCCGTGTGGTGCTGGAAGAAAAATTAATCGGCGAAGAGTTTTCGCTCATTTCATTAGTTGATGGAACAACTGTACTGGATTGTCCGGCCATTCAAGATCACAAACGCGCCTTTGAAGGCGACGAAGGTCCAAACACTGGGGGCATGGGCTGCGTTTCTGATGAAAATGGGTCACTCCCCTTTCTCACTCAAAAAGATTTAGCCGACGCCCACGCCATTACCAAAGCTGTTATGCACGCCGTAAAAAAAGAAACTGATGAAACCTTTGTCGGCGTGATGTACGGTGGCTTTATGGTGACTAAAAATGGAGTAAAGCTGATTGAATACAATGCCCGTTTTGGTGACCCAGAAGCCCTAAATATTTTACCTATCTTAGAAACCGATTTTGTCGACGTGTGTGAACGCGCTATTGCTGGAGAACTAGACCAAATCCGCGCTCTTAAATTTAAACCAGTCGCGACCGTGGTTAAATATTTATGCCCAGAAGGTTATCCAACAAACTCGGTTAAAAATGTACCCATTAAATTTACAGGTGAATCAACCGAGGGTTTTTATTTTGCTTCTGTGGGCGAAGAAAACGGTGAATATTTACTCAAAGGTTCACGCGCGGTTGGCGTTTTAGGCACGGGGAAAAACCTAGCCGAGGCCAAAGCCAACTGCGATGCCAAACTAACTCAGTTTGAAGGCCCACTGTTTTATCGTCACGATATCGGATCGCCAGAACTCATGAAAAAGCGAATAGAGCACATGAAAATCATTCGAAGCTAAAAACGCCAATCAGAATTAGCCCCTTCATTCATTAATCGCAACGAAGACTGTAAAAAATCTTGCAGTCTTTTTTCCGTAAATAAAATTGGGCACCCTGTTTTTGGGACTTCAAAATCTTTTTTCTGCTGATCATATTCAATCATTTCAGCGTTCGCGGTCACAAAGCCAAGATGATCGCGGCAAAGAACACCCCCTAACTTAGTGTTAGCAAAAGCCACTAATGTTTCTAAATGCACCTTCGCAATTTTTTGAAACTGCCGTTCACTATTTAAAAGAGCCTTACTTAAAACTTCCGTTGTAGGAGCTTCACCGTGAAGCGCTTCAAAGGCTTGTCTAAATAAAGCCACGTAACGCCAAAAAACATAGTCCGCTGTTCCAATACCATCATTCAAACTATTAATTTTATCGGTTTCAAGCAACCCTTCATAACAATTTAAAATAACACTCCCTCGGCTTTTATCTATCCAATTATTTAAACTAACCAACCAAAATTGGTAACTAGAAAATCGGGCTCCATTTAAAGCCTTCTGATATTTACAAAGCGCAGATTCACACTCAAAATTAGCAAAAAATTCTTCAATCAAATAAGCCAACACAGCGTTACAATTTTCTTTTTTTGAAAAATCCCATTCCGTGCAAACTGCTGGATCAACCTTTAATAATTTTAATTGCTCCACCAAAGCCAACTTTGCCAACTTATGAGGGCACTGGCTCGCTTCACGTTTATCTTCTGGGCTACAAAGTAAATCTCTCATTTCACATTTTCTACAACGTTTACAAAAAAAATCAAACGCCCCTTAATTGTTTTTAATTCTTCTATGGCTACACTCGCCCCTGAATGAACCAACTCGACAAAGGACTCTTTTTCGCCTTCATCGGTCTTACCGTATTTGGTTTGATTATGATGAGTTCTATGTCAGTCGCTGGGAGCTTTGAAATTACAGGACGGAATGATTACTATTTTTTACGGCACATGATGTACATCGTCATGGGAATCCCTATTTTTTTAATTGCTTTTAAATTTCCGTACGACACGCTTCGAAAAATTTCCCCTGTAGTATTTATATTCGCCATTACGCTACTACTTTTAGTTTTAGTCATTGGGCAAGATTTCGGAACGGCCGCAAAGTCTTGGCTTAAAGTCGGGCCTATATCGTTTCAACCCACCGAAGTCGCTAAACTCGCCATTGTGATATTTTTGGCCGCGGTGTATTCCAGCGGAAAAAACAATGTCGACTCATTCCAAGGCGGATTTATGCCCTTTCTTTTTGTCTTAGGCGTCCCAGCTATTCTCATCATGGCGCAGCCAGATTTTGGCTCCCTTATGGTGATTTCTACGGTTTGTGGCGTTATGTATTTCGTCGCTGGTGCCAATTTAAAACATTACTTAGGCGGGATGATGTTCGGCTTAGTCGGAGCCGCTATGATTATTTTTACCAACCCTTATATTGCCAAACGATTTGCCGTTTTTATGAACCCCGAACTCGACCCATTAGGCGCGGGCTTCCAAATGAAACAAGCTTTAATAGCCATTGGTTCAGGTGGTTGGTTCGGACGTGGATTCCAAAACTCAATTCAAAAATTTGATTACCTACCAGAAGTACAATCCGATACCATTTTTTCAGCTATTGCCGAAGAACTTGGATTTATCCGAATTCTTTGTTTGCTTGGTATTTATTTTTTTATTGCGCATCGCGGTTTTTATATTGCCCGCAACGCCCCGGACCAATTCACCCAGCTACTAGCCGTAGGTTTAACCACCTGGATTGTGGGGCAGGCCTTTATTAACATTGCCGTAAATTTAGCGTTATTCCCGAATACTGGTATTACCCTTCCACTATTATCTTACGGAGGCACTTCACTGTGGGCGACCTTTGCCGCCATGGGAATTTTACTGCACATTTCAGGCAACATTAAAACCACCGCGCGAAAACGTTATATTTAAATGAAAGCCCAAACAATACTCCTGGTTGGCGGTGGCACCGGCGGACATATTTTCCCCCTCTATCCGCTTGCCCAAAAATTTATTAAGCAAGACCACAAAGTTCATTTAATTGTAAACCAGTCCCCTCTTGATAAAAAAGTAATCGAGGATAAATTCACCAACCTACAGGGCTTAAATATCCATTATTTAAAAACCAATAAAATAGACTATCACCTAAGTTTAAGAAATTTAGTAGCGCCTTTCAAAATCATAAATAGTTTTTTTAGAACAAAATTATTACTCAAAAAAATAAAACCTGACATTGTTTTTTTTAAAGGCGGTTTTGTAGGATTTCCGGTACTTGTCGCGCTAAAATATTTAATGCGATTCAAAGGTGAAATCTACTTACATGACTCCGATATATCGGCGGGAACCCTAACTCGATTCATTGGAAAATCGGCAAACCAGGTGTTCACTAATTTTGGTAGTAATTCAACCCCTCTATTTTATTGGCCTGAAGATTTAAATGTAAACAAGACGAAAAACACGGTTCCCAAAATTCTTATTTTTGGAGGCTCTCAGGGCGCTCAGTTTTTGAACAATTTAATTATTCAAAACATAAAAAAACTCACCTCTAAATACGAGATTATTTTAGTCGCAGGACCAAAAAACAACCTCAAAATCACACACGATAATTTAACGGTTCATAATTTTATGCCACAAGATGATTTAATAAAAGCCATGATAGAAAGTGACTTAGTTATTTGCCGCAGTGGCGCTTCTATGTTTCAAGTCTTCGCCGCCAAAACTAAATGCATTGCCATACCACTCCCCTCTTCCGCCCGTAATCATCAACTACACAATGCGCAATATTTTGCCAATAAAGGCTTAAGTTACTTACTAGAACAAAACGACCAGACCGCTGAAAAATTACTGCCGATGATTGAGCAAATTTTACAAGATAAAAAACTGCAGCAAAAATTAGAAAATTATGAAGGACTACCACAGGTAGAAAAAATAACACAAACCATACAGCGCTCGCTTTAACCTTTTTCCACTAAACGGCTTTTATAAAAGTCACGAGCTGGCAAGCCAATTATTTGTCCTACTTCAAAGCGAGTGCTATCTGATAAAATTCGCATATGCACCGCAAAAAATTGCTGTAACTGTTCTTGAGGATGCATATTACCAAACACTTGATGAAAACGAGTATGAAACCCTCGAGGCAAATTAATACGGTTATCTGGCGCCTCGGTTACAAAACCTTCATCGCCATATTTTCTATCACGTGATCGCGGAATAATATGATGGGAAGAACCATTCATTAAGTCCCCTTTATAACGCCCGCCACCATACAGATCAAAAGCCTTTAACAACGTTGGCACCACCGCCGATACGTCCTCCCCTTTGACGCTTACATTCGATAAAATTAAGGTTTGTTCTTTTTGCGCCGTGGACGCCGCGACTCGTCTGCCCAATATTTCCGGGTGATAAAAATTGCTCGGTTCCCGATCAATCAGGCCTAAAACAGCACGGCGCGTTTTTTTATTAATCACTCTAGAATTAACGCCATACCACAACAAAAGCCGCTCCATTGGCATTATGTGTCCAAAGAAAGATTCAAAAATTTCAGCTTCGCTCTTCGCCATATGAAAATTACAACGCTCTTTTTTAACTTTATAACCGTCAAACTTTCGATCTTCTGGAATTAAGGGGTGAGACCCCATTAGGTGGTGACTCGACATTAAATAAAAAATAAAACTTAATTTAAATAAAGCAATTATCATTTAAATAAATTTTATCTACACTCAAAACACCCTAAAAATAAACTCACTTAATGTCGTTATTCCTCAAATACCGTCCGCAAACTTTTTCTGATTTAGTCGGACAAGAAGCTGTGCGTCGAACGTTACAAAATGCGCTTAAGGCTCAAAAGCCCTCTCATGCCTATTTATTTACCGGTAGCCGCGGAACCGGAAAAACCTCAACCGCTCGAATTTTTGCTAAAGGCCTAAATTGTGAAAACCTGCAAGACGGAGACCCGTGTGGCACTTGTCGCTTTTGTACGGGGACTGCCGACGGAACTTTAATAGACGTGATTGAAATTGATGCGGCCAGTAACCGTGGAATTGATGAAATTCGTGATTTAAGAGAAAAAATAAACTTCGCCCCCAATGTCGCTAAGCGAAAAGTGTATATCATCGATGAGGTCCACATGATGACCAAAGAAGCCTTTAATGCGCTACTAAAAACATTAGAAGAACCACCCGATCATGCTTTTTTCTGTCTGGCCACAACGGAAATGCACAAGGTACCAGAAACTATTCGCAGTCGCTGCCAAACCTTTTCGTTCCAGCGTTTCACGCTTGACCAACTAACAGATAGACTTGCTTATATTGCCGAAAAAGAAGGTATCTCAGCCGAAGCGCCCGCGTTAGACCTAATTTCACGCAAAGCGGAAGGCGGTTTAAGAGATGCAATCTCATTGCTAGAACAAGTAGCAGCCGAAACCGAAAACAAGGTAACCCAAGAAGATACGCAACTTAGCTTAGGAGTATCTGATACGGGCACACTTATCAACCTCTACGATGCACTAAAAAATGGCGACAGCCAAGCCGGACTTAATATCCTAAAACATTTAAGCCAAAACGGATCCGACTTCAGATCTTTTGGCCATGACTTTTTAGGCTACTTGCGTGAACAAATGCTCTCCCAACTAGGACAAGCTGATTTAGGATTCACGTTAAAATGTATTGAAGAATTTGAAGTCGCTCTGCAACGCCTTAAAACCTCCCCTATTATCGAACTGCCTCTAGAAATAGCCATTATTAATCTCACTCAAAACACAGCCGTATCCGCCCCCGTTCAAAGCCCGGCTCAAACGGTTGCCACGCCAAAACCCACTGTGCCCCCAAAGCCACAAGCTACACCAGCTCCAACCGTCACCCCAGCGGCAGCGCCTAAAACAAGCGATGGCTTTGTATTTGAAGGTGATACAGCCCCAACACCAGCCGCCCCTATCTCGCCCGAGGCAAACGCACCAGCCATACCAACAAACAGCGTTAAAGAAAACACCGCTCCGCCTGCTACTGGCGAAAGCTTAAATGCCGGCACCCTTAAACGCCAAATGGAAAACATTGCCCAAAAAGCAGGTATTGCCGTCTTTGCCAAAAAATCATTTCTCACCACTACCCCTAGTGTTGACGGCAATCTTATTACCTTTAATACAGGTTCAGAGTTTCATCGCGAGAAACTAGATCAAACCGAAGTAAAAAATTCTATAAATAAAGCTATTGCCGCTTTATTTGGGGTTGAAGGGTTTCAAGTTCGAATTGTAAAAAGTGGTGGCAGTGCACCAGCGGCCCCGGTGACCGAAAAAGCCTCAGTCGACGACTTTTTAGATTTTTAATTTACCATCAAACTAAAGCAAAAAAATCTATTATTAATCATTAACCAGTAAGATTAAGTAGCTTAATAAAAGCAAACACAGCTAATTTGACACTTTATGTATTATATTTGATTTTATGTAAAAATTGCGGTATAATGTGATATAGCCTTTTTAATCTTCTAACCCAAAAACAAAATGGCCAACACAAACTCTGCAACCAACCTATTACAAAAAGTAAAAGGAACTCAAGTATCAACTGTAACGGGAACAGCCGTTCTAGCGGGCGCCGCAATTTGTGCTTTTAGCGTTATGCCAAGCCCAGATGCAAATTTCTCAAACTTACTACAAGCCAGTCTTGTTAATATTTCTAGTGTGTTATAATTAACCAGAATCATAGAAATATTCTTTTATTTTCTTATTCTAATGAAATTATGACTACTAAAAAAAACACCAAAACTAAAAACAAAAAATCAACCAAAAAAACTGTTCAGAAAAATCCAACAGTTTTGAATCAAAAAGTCTCATTTTTTACTGGAAGTCTTGTACTTATTACAGCCTTTGTTATAGCCGCTAGTGCTATTCCAAGTTACAAACAAGACAATCAATCGGCACTTGAAGTTTTATTTATGACCTTCATTGAAGATTCAGATTTAACGCAAGCACATATCGAAGCTGAAAACTTCAGAATTGAAATTTACAAAAAGGAGCTTACAGAAGCGCAATCAGCTCAAAAGTAAAAAACAGATTACAAATTGAATAATAAAAAACTCTTCTTTTAAATAAAAGAAGAGTTTTTTTTTAAGATCAAGCTGGCTTTAAATTTGACAAACGAAACTAAAAAAAACACTATACAGGACGTGCCACCGGCCTTTTTAGGAGTGGCTTCAGAAAATAATTCCAACTTAAATGGCAACACCAAAAACCGGTAACCGTGTTCAAAACTTCTTCAAAGCTCGTTGGGGTGAATTAAATAACGTAACGTGGCCAACCCAAAAACAAGCGGTTCACTCTATGATTCTTGTATTATCAATCATGCTTATTGTTGGTATCTTCCTTGGATTTGTAGATGCTACCTTAAGTGAAGTTGTACTTTACTTAATTGGTTAATCCTCTTCCTCTAAATTATCTTTTCTCCCATTCATGTCTAAACAAGATTCGTCACTCGGTAAACAATGGTACGTTATTCATACTTACTCAGGGTATGAAGATTCTGTAAAAAAGTCGTTGGAACAACGAATCGAATCGATGAATATGCAAGACTACATTTTTGAGATAGTAGTCGCTAAAGAAAAAGTAGTAACGGTAAAAAACGGGAAACAAGTCGTCGTTGAACGAAACTTATTTCCCGGATACGTATTAGTAAACATGTTAGTGACTGATGCTTCATGGTTCGTAGTACGAAACACACCAAACGTAACTGGATTTGTCGGATCGGGTAATACCCCAGTCCCAGTACTCCCAGAAGAATTTGGGGTCATTCAACGACGAATGGGACAAGACGAACCAAATGCTGAAATCAAACTTAAAGTTGGTGACCTTGTCACTATTAAAGAAGGTCCATTCTCTAATTACGAGGGGGCGATCTCTGAAGTAAATCCATCAAAAGCGAAGGTAACCGTGATGGTTTCAATTTTCGATCGAGACACGCCAGTAGAACTAGATTTCACTCAAGTAGTACTAAAAGTTTAACTTAAACCTTTGTGCTGCAACATTTTAGTTAAAAATTATCTTGCCAAAGTCTTGGTAGTGATTATAAATTGCCTGATTAAAAAGCTTAACGGCTCCTAAATATGCCTCCAAAAAAACCATTCGCTTCCAAATTTGCCATTACTCTACCTGCTGGTGGAGCTACTCCAGCCCCTCCAGTTGGACCTGTTATTGGTCAACATGGTATCAACATCCAAGAATTCGTTAAACGATTCAACGATGGAACTATGGACCACAAAGCTAACGGCTACAAGATTCCTTGTATTTGTTACGTTTTTGAAGACAAAAGCTTTGAACTAGAGTTCAAACAACCGCCAGCTTCTGATTTAATTAAAAAGAAAATCAATCTTCCAAAAGGTTCTGGTCGACCAAATACTGAAAAAGTAGGAAAAATTACTTGGGCTCAACTTAAAGAAGTAGCCGAAGCAAAAATGCCAGACCTTAATGCGAATGACATTGAAGCCGCGGCTTGGATTATGTACGGATCAGCTCAACAAATGGGCTTAGAAGTACCAGATGCTCCAGCCAAAAAAGTTAAAATTGCTTAAGTAATTTTACTAAAAACGTCCACTATTCTGTGGGAGCCATTCTAAGTTTTAACAAAGGAACGGCGCCATTTACCACTAACCCTTATAAAAATGAACAAGTCTAAACACTTGAAAGCGGCTTACGAAGCCATTGGAACCGAAACCAGTTACTCTGTAGCTGAAGCTTTAAAACTTATGCTTAAACACAGCAAGGTTAAATTTGATGCAACGGCTGAAATCCACTTCACACTTGGAATTGATCCACGTCATGCAGACCAACAAATTCGTTCGACTATCTCACTGCCAAACGGGAGTGGAAAAACGGTTCGAGTAGTAGCGGTTTGTGCTGATGATAAAGAAAAAGCCGCTAAAGCCGCTGGAGCGGTTGAAGCTGGTGGTGAAGAACTAGTAGATCGTATGTCTAAAGGTTGGACTGATTTTGATGCCTTAGTAGCCACACCTGACATGATGCGAGTGCTAGCCAAAGCCGCTCGAACACTTGGACCAAAAGGTCTAATGCCAAATCCTAAAACAGGAACGGTAACACCAGACATTGAAAAAGTAATTAAAGAACTAGTAGCCGGACGACTTGAATTTAGAAATGATAAATTTGGAATCGTTCACACGGTTTTCGGAAAACTTTCTTTCGGAGAAGATAAACTTCTAGCCAATCTAGAAGCGATGATTAAAGCGATTCAAGATGCTAAACCATCTGGTCAAAAAGGGGTTTACATCAAAAAATTAACCATTAATTCGACGATGGGGCCTGGAATCAAAATCAATCTTGATACAGACGCTGAATAAGGAGGCCCTTATTGGGATAATAAAATTAAAACCGGTCTTAGGCCGGTTTTTTTATATCTAATTCTTCGCTTAAAATTAAGACAAAAAAACCAGTGAGTATTTCTCACTGGTTTTTTAAACATAACAATCTCTATTTTATAGACTATTCGCCATCAATATCATCAATTTTAGCAGATCGGTACGCCGTAATAGCCGCTTTCATTTCGGTCATTAAAGTTTGAATTGAAGCTTTTTCAACTTCAATATAAGCCTTAAATTCAACTTTTGCGTCAGCCGCCGTCATACTTTCAGATTTAACCGCTTCAATTAAAGCCGTTTGCTTCGCTTGAACGGCTTCAACTTTCGCCATAATTTGCCCATAATAGTCTTCCATAATATCGGCTAAACCCGAATCTTTTTCTCTAATTTGAGCGATACGAGTGTCAACCATCGCTTGACGACTGCTAACAACTTCTGTTCGAGCTTCCGCTCGTTCTTCACGATTTTCAACGCCTTCTTCACGAGCTTCTTCTCGCTGAGCCGTAATCTGCGCCTTCGCTTCCTCTCGATCAGTTTCACCCGCTTGAACACTTGTTCGCAGTTCCGTATTCATAGACTGCGTTTCTTCTCTACGAGCTTCGATTTCGGCTTGTTGTTCAGCCCGAAGGTCCACCACATTTTCACGAGCGGCTTCTAGATCGGCGCGCTTCGCTTCCATTTCAGGATTAGGTTGACGTTCACCTTGGGCCCGCGGATTACAAGCCGCTTGCCAGGCTAAGTTTTCTGGACCTTGAGTAACAGGCGCGTTACTACAATCAATATCTGTATTTACGGTAGCCGAGGCACCGATCGCAGCCCCTGCATTAATAAGTTGGGCATTGGCTTGTGAGCTAAAGGCCAAAGCCATAAGTAACATGAACGCTAAAGGTGATTTTTTCATTTGTTTTTGATTTAAGAATTAATGAAATTTACAGTGTATCTTAGTTTATAAGGCAATAGTGCCGCTTGGTAAACAAAGAATCATTTACTAAAGTTTAAGATCGTTTTTTAATTTAAATATAAAATTAGAACACACGATCTATTTGAAAATAGATTTTTCCGATATGTTAAGGCTGTGTTTTTATGTTTTAAAACTTAAGAAATAGGATCTTGATTAAACTCAAGATTTGTTATTATATAATATTTATAAAAACATGTCAATATACCTAGAGATTAAAAAAAGCCCTACTCTCGCAGGGCTTTATCTAGCAATCTCGCTTTCTAGCAATCTATTTCTTCTCGTCCTCG
>CAJQJI010000130.1 GCA_905478675.1 Candidatus Altimarinota bacterium | reverse complement strand
GCCTTGGCTGGGCCAATAGCTGTAAAGTGTTTGGTTCTCAGTGATTTCGCTTTGATTCGGCGACGTAGTGCTACAAGCACTAAGAAAGAACAAACTAAAAGCGAGCATCAAGGTTTTCATAGTTGGAGGGTTTTACGGAATAGGGCAATAAAGCCTAAATAATAAAGAACACTAATCAAAACCGCTAAAGGGAAACTGGCCGCCAAGGCGGGTGTTTTCAAACCGATAAATAAAAGAACATTGGCGCCAATGATAAGGCCCCAGTTTGAGTAATTAATCGGCCAGTGAAAGTTTTTATGAGCGAGGCGTAACAATAAAGCAAACACTAAAATCTCGCACACGACGGTACTTAGTGCGGCGGCGACAAGTTGGTATTGTGGAATAAAATACAGGTTTAGCCCAATGTTTAACCCCAGGGCGAGCGCGTTAATAAGCAATAATTTTTTTTGTTTATTTCGGCTGACTAAGGCAAAAGTAAAAATTTGGTTCATAAACGCAAACAGTACGGTTGGCACTAAAATCCACAGTAATTTGTCAGACCCTACTTGGCTGGCGTTACTTAAATAGGCTTCACTACTTAACAATTCAATAATAGCCGGCGCAAAAGCCATAGTGCCTACAACAATGGGCAGGGCGAATAAGGCGGCTTTTTCTAATCCCCACTGTAAGGTGTGGTCAGCTTCGGTTTCGTTGCCAGCCAGTTTCGGTAATAAGGCTTGACCAAAAAATACCCCAAGGACTAAAAAGCTTTCGAGCACGCGAGCCGATACCCCATAAATACCAACACTGGCGGAACCTAATAAGAGTGAAATAATAATTAAGTCGGCTCGTAAATACAGCGTTTGTAACACTAACGCTAACCCATAGGGGAGTGAGGTGCGAGCGGTGTCT
This sequence comes from Candidatus Altimarinota bacterium, assembly GCA_905478675.1. Classification (GTDB taxonomy): domain Bacteria; phylum Patescibacteriota; class Gracilibacteria; order UBA4473; family UBA4473; genus JAACPJ01. The sequence continues at coordinate 14,812 of CAJQJI010000130.1, read as the reverse complement.
AGCCAGTAGGTTTTATCGTATTGAAGCTTTAATGGGACTTCGCGGGCGGCCCAGAATAAAACTAGACCACAAAAAACTAGGTTTGAAGCGACTCCTGCCCATAAAAACCGCATAAATAAATCAGTACCGGTGACAGGGGGAAGCAAAAAATTACTACTGAGCGCAAATACTAACGCGGCCAGAATTATTTTACCGGTTACTAGGCTACTCGAAAATAAATGAATTTTCATTCGCGCTTGTAAGATGGCACTTAAACTTCCGGCCACAATCGTGAGTCCCATTGAGATCCCTGTAATCCAAATCCCTATTTTTACGGCGTCTGAATAGGTTGGAATAAGTTGGGCCATCAAGCCCGCCACTAAAACGGCTAGAGCGACTAAGCCTAACCGCATGGCTAATATGTTACCAAGCACGAAGTCTGGTTTATGGGCTTTTCGGCTAATGTCTCGTACGGCAATAGCAAATAAGCCAGCGTCGGCAAACACGCCAAAAAAAGCCAGAAATTCGTAGGCCGTTACATAGTCACCGTAAAACTGAGTGCCATAGCCTGACACAATTTTTACCACTAAAAAACTAGCGATGACCGTACCTATTTTCCCTCCAAATTGAGATAAAGTATTGGTAATAACGTTTCGGTTGGTAGCCATGTACCCGCCGATTGTAGTAACAAATTAGCAGAACACCAAAGTAGAATTAAGAATTGTACGGCTTTTGCGCTAATATAAGAATATGACTGATATCGCGATCCAGTATTTAGGGAGTGAAACCCTGAGTCATTTTGAAATTCTGCTTTTATTAATGATAACGGTTTGGGGGGCTGGCCGTATTTTTAAATACTTTGCGCTGCCACCAATGTTAGGTGAAATTTTATCCGGCGTTTTATTAGGCCCGGCCGTGTTAGGGGTTTTACCCTCCTCTGAAATTATTTTTATTCTGGCTGAACTAGGCGTGTTTTTTCTTATGTTTCATTCGGGGCTTGATACAGACCTAAAAGAATTTATGTCTCAATCTGTTATGTCGCTCAAGTTATCGATTGGCGGGATGATCCCGATTATTCTGCTGGGGTATTTGCTGCTTCGGTGGTGGGGGTTTGAGTCCTTAACGGCGCTTTTTATCGCTAATATTTTAGCTTTAAACTCTATCCCCGTAATTATGTCGGTAATGAAAACCTATAAACTTAAAAAAACGCCAATTGGAACGGCTGTTTTAGGGGCCACGGTGGCGAATGAATTAATACTATTTATGGTGCTCTCGGTTATAATTTCTGTAGCCCAATCTGGAGGTTTTAGTGTTTCTTTAGCTTTGTGGGTAGCCTTAAAAGTTATTTTGTTTTTTGGCATAGCGTTAGTGCTTGGGCGTTTAATTTTACCCTACTTAGCACCATTAGTGCTTAATCGGTCTGGTTCAAAAGGGTTTACCTTCGCTTTAATTATAGCCCTGTTGTTTGCAATTGTGGCAGAATCTATTGGACTCCATTTTGTACTCGGTGCTTATTTAGCGGGCATGTTTGTAAGAGAAGAAATTAACAACCCAGCTTTGATGTTGAAAATTGAAGATCGTTTTTACGGTCTTTCTCATTCTTTCCTCGGACCAATATTTTTTGCCTCAGTGGGGATGACAATTTCTTTTACGGCCCTTTCAAATGAACCATGGTTAGTCTTAGTCTTGCTCTGTTTGATTTTTGCAGGGCAAATTATAGGAACTACTTTCGTGGCGGTTTTTTCTAAAAAATTTAAGGTATTTGAGGGGATAATCATTTCAAGTTTGCTGGCTGGGCGGGGGAGTACTGAAATAATCATGGCTCAGATTGGTTTTTCAACTATTGTTTTGGCCACTGGACAGCGTTTAATTTCAGAGGATTTATTTGGCGCATTGGTTTTGATGTCGTTTTTAAGTTCGCTACTTATGCCTTTGTTGGTGAAGTTTATTTTGTCGACGAAGAAGTCAGACTAGACTTAACGGACCCCTTGTCAAAGGGGGGAGGGGGATTTGCTTTCAAATTATGAAAAAGATATCTCATTTGAGGGGTTTAACCTTCCGTTAAAAGCGCCCTCCATTAACAGCCAATATGTACGTCGGGAAGGCAAACGCGGAGGTTTGTCATTCCTGCGCCGGCGGGAATCTAGGTCTTAGTTTTTCCCTCTGTCTTTCTGTGCCGCAGGTCATGTGCTTCATGACGTTAAAGTAAAAAATATAGAATCTATAGGTTGAGAAAGTGTTGGCACGTAGGAGAATACTCCGCTGCGCTCCGTGACTCTGGCACTCAAAAAACAAATGCCCTGCGAGATTCCATAGAAAGGCGGGCTCGTAGGAGAATCTTCTTATCTCACTTCGTTCGAACGAAGGAAGCCTAAAAGTCATTCGTGCCTCATGGGACGGCTTGCGAACTCCTGGAGTTCGACATTGCCCTTAGGGGCAATAAAAAAATTCTTCACATAGCATGAAATGCTATCTGAAGAATTTTGGTAGCTCGTAGGAGAATCGAACTCCTGTTACCGGAATGAAAATCCGGCGTCCTAACCACTAGACGAACGAGCCGTTTAGCCGACACATATTAGAAAGTCCGCGACGCGGGTCAAATTATTTTTTGATCTTTAATAAAAAGATACTCGTTAAAGCCTCTGGCGGTGGTTGTAAATGTTAGGCTCCACTTGGTTTACGCTTATTTAAATAACGCGTTTTAATAGCTTATTATACATTAAAACGGCCTAAAATTCAACCATACTTTCGTTCGCTAAATAGCCTCTAAAGCTTTATGGAAACAGGCTTAAACTAAATAGAGGAATTATTAAAGGTGCACGGAATTTGAAAAGTTATTACTATAGAACGGTATGGAACACTGGAAAAATTTAATTTGGCGAAGCGCTCGCGAGGGCTCGGTGCAACTCGTGCGTAATAAATTTTTGTCGAGTACCACCATTTTACTTGGCGCCTTGATTTTATTTTTACTGAATTTTATTTTTGCGCTTTATTTTTTTACAGATTATTCACTTAAAAACTTAGAAAGTCGGGCTGATTTTCGAGTGCCACTGGAAGAACCCTATGAAGTGTTTAACTTAGAAGCCCTCCAGAATGATTTAAGTAATAAATTTCAGGTAGAAACGTCTGTAATTCCAGCTGAAGAGTTTTTAAATTTTTCAAATCCACCGCTCCTTTATGTTAAGTTCTCTAGCCTGCGAGAAGTTTCTGGCGTTTTTGAACTGCTTAAAAGTGTGCGTTATAGCGAAGTGATCGGGGAGTGGGACTTTGCAGCGGAACGAGAGTTTGTAACGCTGGTTGAGCGTCTGCTTGGTCTGCGTGATACGGTTGAGCAAGCGACCTTTTGGCTTATAATTTTATTTATTTTGGGCGGTATCGCTTTGGCCGTAAACACCTTTAGAGTGGTTTTATTCTCGCGTCGGCAAGAAGTGTTTGTCGCCCGTTTAGTTGGGGCTGATACGGTTTTTATTGCCGGGCCTTATTTATGGGAAGGCATGTTACTTGGGGTCGTCGCTTGGGTGATTTCTGGTTTTGGGTTTGTTTTGGCTTTACGTGAGATAGATTTTTTACCAGGACAGAATTTAGGCGGTGAAATTTTTGAATACTGGTGGAATTTTGTGCTTTGGAATGAGTTATTGGTGGCCATGGGCGTCGGGGTGCTCGGTGCATGGATTGCCATTAAGCGTTATTTAACGGGGCACTTCGAAGCGTAATGACGGTTAGGCTGCACACGGCTCGCGGGTGGTTATTGCAAAAAATACCATTAGCTAATGATGACACTTTATTAACCTTTTTAACGGCTGAGCAGGGGAAAATAAAGGTCTTTGGAAGTAAATTACAACGTTCTAAAAAAAAAGCGGCAGAACTCGATTACTTTCGCTGGCTTGAATTAGAATTAGCTCAGCCTAAAAACAGTCTTAAATTGAAACAGGTAAAAACCTTAAATGATTTTTCGCCCTATTTAGCCAGTTACGAACGAATGCAATTTGGCTTTGAAGCCTTAGAACATACCACTACTTTTTGCCCCGAAGAAAAAACGGTTCCAGAAGTGGTTCAGCTATTGCATGAGGTTTGGACGATGCAGTCAATGCCGTTACGAGTTATTGAAGTTTTTTTCTATACAAAGTTAATGTGGCATAGTGGTGTTTTGCCGCGCTTTGATAGTGTGCGTTCAGCCATTTGGGTGCATCCAGTGACACTGGTGTTTACGCTTGAACCCCAAACAGGGGCTTTATCGCTTACAAATCAGCAAAGACAAATTCTCGAATGGTTTAGACGAGTAGAGGCCTCCGACTTGGTTGATAAATATGAACAATTTTCAGAACATGATTTAGTTATTTTACAAGCTTTTTTAATCACGGTTATCAAAAATCATTAAAAAAGATTGACGCTCTAATAGGCTTCTGGAACAATTACAGAGACTTGTTCACATTTTTTCGTCAATGAATACAAAATTTCTCGGTTTCGCCCTTATGTTTAGTTTGTTGGTAAGCCCTGTACTAGCGCAGGAAGAAGAGGTTTTAATCGAGGAAGAAGATTCTTCTGTAATGGCTGAAGAAGATGATCTTTTTGGTGGTGATTTTTTCAGTGATTTGGATTCTTTTTTAGAAGAAAGTGGGGGAGAGGTAGGGGCTGAAGAAGCTCTAGACCCAATGGAAGAAGAGGCCTCGCTGGTTGAACCAATGAATGAACCGATGGTTGAGGATCAAATTGAATCAATTCCAGATGAAACTCTACAAAGTAGTGCGATTACTCCAACCGTGGCTTCATTGCCGACTTCATCTGAGGTGACGTTGTCAGTTGTTAACGTGTCACAAGATAATGTTGATGCCACACAATCAGGGGCTCGTCCTGGTGATGTACTTCGTTATGAAATTACGCTTACTTCTGATACTGAAGACGTTGTAAATTATGTACCTTCTATTAATGTAGCGGGGATTGAATCTGTGGTTGAATTTACAAACACGGGTTTTGGGGTTCGTGAAAATGGAACGATTGTTTACCCAGCATATTCACACCAAGCCCCTTGTACGCAAGCGTTTACGTTTTTTGTTCGAGTGCTTGAAGATTGTGCTGAAATGACGGCCTTAAGTGTTTCAACGCCAGAAGCTGGAGCCGTTACAGTGCCGCTTAATTGTGGTTTATCTGAAACAGGTCCTTCTCAGAGTTTGTTTTTGTTGGCTGGATTAATGATGTTTGTTTTAACTTTTGTTTTTGGCTTCTTTGGTCGAAAGAAATCTAGTTAAATTAAATCTAAAGTTTGAATCAAAAAAACCTCGCTAAACGGCGAGGTTTTTTTTTAGATTAAAATACCTTTTTAGTTTTTTAACCCAGCTTTTTGGTATGAAATTTACGAGCCTGCGTTTCAAGGGTATCTTTAATTTTATCTGCCAGCGCGCAAATGGTTTCACTGCTGGATTCAGCTATAAAGTCTCCACCGTTGGGTGATGTCATATGGGCTTTGGCTTCAAATCTTTCACCAGAGCTGTGTCGGTTTTTGTTGAGCGTTACATGCACTTTAACCGAATCTTTATCACCGGCTTCGCTTCCTAAAAATCGTTTAACATCTTTGAGGCGCTTTTCAAAATAAGCTTGGTCGTCCTCAAAAAACGTCACATCGTTGGTGTTGAACTGGATAATCATAAGGATTAAAAAGGATTAAGAACTATAAAACGCTCGTTATTGGAGCATTTCTCACTCTAAATCAAATTCTAATTTTTTCCCAGAAAATTGAGAGGTTAAATTTATGGTTGGTGTCTTAGTAATATTTCCAATTACTTTTGCCTCAACTTCTGGGTCAACGTGGTTTAGGGCTTGGCAAATGGCTTGGGATTCGGCTTCGTCACAGACAAGCATCATAGCCGTACCACAGTGCCAGGTTCGATAACATTCTTTTTCATCTAAGTTGCCAAGTACTTGGAGTTCTTTAACCGCTTCATGCGGGGCATGAAGATTGGGTAAATCAGCGCCGAGTCCATCAGGCAAAATACGCGGTAGGTTACCGGGCACGCCACCGCCAGTAATGTGGGCTAAACCATGGACGGTAAATTTACGGTCACTTTCAAAATCACCTAAAACCGTGTCGAGTAGCAATCGGTGAAATATTTTTGAAGGCGTTAGCAAGACTTCGCCCCAAGACTGAGTTTTATTAAAAGGTTCGTTATGCCATTTTTCACCAAAAGCGGACTCACACACCTTTCGAGCCAACGAAGTCCCGTTAGAACGAATAACGCGTCCTTTTAAACCAATAATACTTTGGCCGGCTTGAATGTTTTGTCCGGTAATAAATTTCTCTTTTTTTACGACGCCAACGGCGGTAGCATTCCAAACCATCCGATTTAAAGCGTTACTTAGTTCGGCAATTTCGCCTCCAGGTATAACTATTTTTTCTTTAATACAGGCCGTGGCTAAACCAGTGGTTAACGTTTTTATCGCTACAGGGTCTACTTTTGGGACGTCAAAAGTGTTGGTAATAGAAATGGTTTCAGCCCCGACGCAAATAGCGTCGTCGGCTACCATGCATAACAAATCTGCACCTAAAGTCTCATACATTCCAGTGCGTTCAGCAATTTCGAGTTTTGTGCCTACACCGTCATCGTTTTGAATGAGTAGATAGTCTCCCATATCAAGTGCCCCACTAAATCCGCCCTCAAGGGCAAAGGGTTCGCCAATTAATCCTTTACGACTGCTAAAAGTACTTTTAGCATTTTGGTAGGCGGCTTTACTCGCCGTGTCACCGGCTTCAATATCTACTCCGGCACTGGCGTAACTATGATTCATTATTGATTAAAAACAATTAGACCTAAATTTTCGCCAAAAATGGCTTTTAGATTTTCGAGTTCGTTTAGCGTGGTTTCTCCTAGTTTTACGAGCAGTAAAGGCGTGTCGGACGTATGGTTTATGGTATCGGCGGGCGACAAAGCAAAGTGTTTTTCACTCGCAGGAAAGGTGCCAATTAAACGTGGTGATTCAAAGGTGAGAATAAATTGTTCAAGCAGTTTTTCGTCATGCTTTCCTAATTTTTCAGGCATAACTAAGATCGGGCTGTCTAAGAAAAGGGCTTTTAACTGTGCGTTAAAACTAACCTTCCCCCCAAGCGCCTCTTTGGCATAAGCGCTTACGGTGGCAAAACTTAAACCGAACAAAAGTGAAGCTACGACTAGAGCCCAAGTTGGTAGGCTTTGCGCTTCAGAAAAAACTTCTGGGGCCGTCATTGCATATGGTGCTCGACTGGCCGTGTTTAATTCAATAAAACGTTTATCGATTTGACTGAGTAAGGCGGCAACGACTTTATCTCGGTGTTGAATCTCCTCGTCTTGTAATTTTAGGGTCCAAAATACATTGATATAATTTTGTTTTCGGGCGGCTAATTTTCTTTTGAAGTTACTAATTACCACGCCGGCTTCGCTCGCAATGTCTTCACGGAATTGTGGATTTTTAGCCCACCCAGACATCGCTTCAGCCATTTTCATCGTACTTTCTGCATGGTCAAAAGTAGGGGCCTGACTTTCGGTTAGGACCGGCTTAAGACTAAAATAAACCGTTGTTTTTTGGGTTTCTGGTAGTAATTGAAATAGCGCATATACCCCAAGACTTACCACGAGTAGGACGATAGAAAAAAGTCCGAATTGGCGTTTTAGAGGCGAAAACAAGTCACTTAAAGGCATAATTAAATATTTATAAGAGGCATATCACTTACTTTTTGGCTCACTCGACTACTATTTTCTAGGTCTTTTAGGTAAGCATCATCGATATTTCCGGTTACATAATGTCCATCAAAACAAGAACAATCAAAGTTTTTAATACTCTCATTTCCTTCATTAGCGGCCCAAATTAAATCATCCAAGTTTTGATAAAACAGCGCATCGGCTCCCAATACGCGTTGAATTTCGTCTTTAGTTAAACCATTGGCAATAAATTCTTGTTTTGTTGGCATATCAATCCCGTAGACGTTTGGAAATTTAACCGGTGGCGCCGCACTGGCCACATATACTTTTTTGGCGCCTGCATCTCGGCACATTTGAATAATTTGTTTCATGGTATTCCCACGCACAATTGAATCATCGACTAATAATACGTTTCGATTTCTAAACTCTAATGGAATGGCATTAAGTTTTCGTTTAATTGATTTTTGGCGTTCGCGTTGTCCTGGCATAATAAAGGTTCGGCCAACGTAACGATTTTTAACTAAGCCTTCTCGATATTTAATGCCTGTGGCTTTAGCCACTTCTAGGGCTACTGGACGAGCTGAGTCTGGTACGGGGATGATACTATCTATTTCTAAATCAGCTTCGATTATTTGTTTTGCGAGGGCTTGGCCCATTCGTAATTGGGTTTTGTAGACCGAAATGCCATCAAGCATAGAATCAGGGCGCGCCAAATAAACGTATTCAAAAATACACGGGTGTAATTCGCCTTGAGCGGCCTGAAAGGTGTGAACTTTACCTTCTAAATCAATTAGAATTGCTTCTCCGGGTTGCACATCTTTTATTTTTTTAAATCCCATCATGCCAAAAGCAACATCCTCAGACGCAAAGGCATAATCTTCCCCAAGCATGCCTGATTGACGAGTTCCCATAGACAAGGGTCGGATACCGTTTGGATCACGGAAAGCGAGCAAACCAACGCCATCAATCATGGCAATAACGGCGTAAGCGCCTTCAATGCGCTCCATGGTTAGTTTAACCCCTTCAAAGACATTCTTTTTAGGATCATCATTTCCATTTACTTTTAAACTATCAGCAATTTTATCTGCCAATACATTTAATAAGACTTCAGAATCAGAGGTCGTTCGTAGGTGTCGACGGTACTTACCCTGAACTTTTTTTCTTAACTTGGGCGTATTCGTTAAATTTCCGTTATGAATTAAGTAAATTCCATAAGGGGCATTAACAAAAAAGGGCTGCGCTTCTTTAGCACTTAAAGAGCCCGCGGTAGGATAGCGGACATGGCCCACCCCAACATTTCCACGAAGAATTTGTGCATGACCAGAATTAAAAACATCCTTTACTAAACCGTTGTCTTTATGCTCATGAAAAAAGGTGCCGTTGTAGGTTACGATGCCTGCGGCATCTTGCCCGCGGTGTTGAAGCATGAGGAGTCCGTCATACAGTTCGGGGAAGACTTCTTGTTCGCGATTGGAAAGGCCTAGAATACCACACATGAATTGGGGGAAAGTTGAAATTGAAAAAAAGAATCTCGCGCTAGACGCCGAAAAGATATTTAAATTACAGACCTTAGCAAGAAATGATAACTATAAAATGTTTTAGAGCGTGGGGCGAATAAACGTTTGGCCTCTTTTACGGCGAACTTGGCGGATTAATTGGTGCCGCTGGAGACGCTGGACGCTCTTCGCTTTCAATTAATTGATTATACTTATCAACGGCTAAGTTAACAACGCTGTTGTATTCGGCGTTCTCCTTACCGAGTTCATAACATTTTTTGTAATACCGTTTTGCCTCGTCAAATTTATTTTGCTCTTCAAATAGCAAACCAAGGTTTAAATAGGTGCGTGGGTTTTGTGGTTCAGCTTCGCGAGCGGCCTCTAAAATTTGGCCCGCTTCAACATATTTTTCGTTGGCAATAAGGGCCCACCCGTGCACATTTGCCGCCATTACATCTTCGGGGTCTTGTTCATAAAGAATAGTACTAAATTCTAAGGCCACGCTTGGTTGTTTTAGTAAATCAACCGCCGTATGAATAGCGGAAATAAATTTATCGGACTCGGTGTCGTAATCGAGTAAATCACGGTACAGTTCTATTACTTGATCGTATTTTTGTTGCGCCGAGAAAATATCTAAGAGCTTCCAGCGAACTTCAGCCGAGAATTCAAAGTCGTAGTCAAGCGCTTTTTCAAAGAATAAAGCGGCTTCGTCTAATTTTTGTTGTTCGTATAAACTGAGGGCTAAAAAGTACTGGGTTTCTGGGCGTAACGGGTCCAGTTCATACGCGTGTCTTAAATCAAGTTCGGCTAAATGAAAATCACGTAAAAGCATTTGGGCATAGCCGCGTAAAATCCAGGCATCAATATAACTTACATCTTCTTTTATAGAAGTGTCTGCTAGCTCACGAGCTAACGAACCTTCATTGTGAGTCGCTAAAACTTTAGCGAGTTCGGCAAATAGGTGTGCATTTTTACCTTCGGCTAAATTATCAAACTCTTCATAAACAATTGAAAGTTCTTTAATTTTTACTGCCACGTCCGAGGTTAAAACTCGTTGCCCTTCGTACGGATCAATTAAGCCTGCCTCAGATACAATCGGGTCTTCTGTAATAACCTCTAGTTGTTGTAGATTTTTAAGAATTTCTCGAGCGCCATCATGATCATTCTGTAAAGCGAGTAAAACGGCTTTATAAAACTCCAGTTCAGGCGGCAGTGTTTCCGTTTTATTCATCATCTCGAGTACTTCTTCAAACTTACGTGCGGCAATCCATTGTCTAGTTCTAATGACTAGAATTTCCGAACTATCGGGGAACCTCTTTTCGAGTTCTAAAATTAAATTTTCTAATTTCCAAACATCACCACTTCTTAAATAAATTTCAGCCAGAATTAAATAGGGCTCAATATAATCTGGTTTTTGTTTTAGGGCTTCGGCAATTTCATTACTGGCTAAAGCGAAGTAATCATGGTTCATAAGTGTTCGCGCTTCTTTGAGTCTGCCTAAATATGAAACTTGTCGTGGAATACCCGCCGGAGCTGGGGTCACGGTTTCAATTTTATCTGGATTAGGGGTGCTAATACCCGCTGGTTCAGGAAAGAGTATCGTTGTAATCGTGTCGCGCATAACCCAGGCGCTACCTCCAAGAACAAAGAGGCCTAAAACGAAAATAAGAAGTTTGAGAATGGTTGTTTTTTTCATCGTGGTCAGAGTATAGAAGAAAATTTTTATTTCAAAACCGAAGAAGGCTGAAAAGATTTCGAGTTATATAATAAGGATAAAATTTGCAATGCTTTTAAATTTTCCTACGATCTGCTTCGCTTTTACCAGTATATTGACGGCGAGCGTAGCTCAGTGGTAGAGCAGCGGTTTGTGGTACCGCTGGCCGTGGGTTCGATCCCCATCGCTCGCCCCATTTAATTTAAAGCTCAAAGGAAGAGCGATGAGACAGCGTTAGCTGTTTTTTTGCCTAGCAAAAAAGGATCCCCCCCTTGGGTTCGCGCTGAAAAATGAGGAACGAAGTGACGATTCTTTGAAGCCCACTGATCGAGCTCCGCGAGATAAAGTGTTCCCAGAGAGAGCCCCATTTAATTTAAAGCTCAAAAGAAGAGCGATGAAACAGCCCTTGCTGTTTTTTAGTTTGTGTAAAAAAACTTAGAAACCATTATTATTTTATTTTTAAGTATATTAGGCTACGGCTTGATGGCGCAAAAAACTTACAAAATCGGGATTGATGCACGGATGTTTTCAGATGCTTTTACGGGCATTGGTCGCTACAACTTTGAATTAACCAAGCGTTTATTTGAAGAAAAAACTTTTAAAGAAAAGTCTCTTGAATGGGTGATTTTTTTAAATGAACCGCAGTACAGCCAGTTTGATTTTCCTAAAAATGTTAAAAAAGTTTGTGTGAATGCGGGGCATTATAGTTTGGCCGAACAAGTTAAATTTTGTTGGTTGCTGTATAAAGAGCAATGCGACCTTGTTCATTTTTCACATTTTAATTTACCGTTACTTTATTGGCGACGTTTCGTGGTAACGATTCACGATACGACGATTTCTTTTTATCCTGGAAAAAAAATGAACGCCTGGTGGCGGAAATTGGCTTATAAGCTGGTTATTCGTCATGCGGTTAAAGCGGCGTCTCATATTATTACGGTGTCTCAGCATACTAAGAAAGATGTAATTCAATTATTTGGAACCGCCTCTGAAAAAATATCGGCTATTCATATTGCCCCCTCACCAGAGTTTAGAATTATCGCTGAAGAAGATTGCGCGGTGGTCCGAGATAAATTTAGTCTTAACTCAGACTTTGTTTTGTATACTGGTAACTGGCGCGAACATAAAAATTTGGTGGGGTTGATTGAAGCTTTTGCGCAGCTTAAGGCGAAACCGGCCTTTAGAGATTTGCAATTAGTGATTACTGGAAAAGAAGATCCGCATTATCCCGAAGTAAAAGAAACCATTGCGCGCTTAAAATTAGCGAACGATGTTAAGTTAGTAGGACTGGTTGAAATTAACGATTTAATCGCGTTGTTTAATGCGGCGACTATTTATGTATGTCCCTCCTTTTATGAAGGGTTTGGTCTGCCTCCGCTTGAGGCTATGGCTTGTGGGACGCCGGTGGCGGTTTCTAATGCGGCTTCCTTGCCGGAAGTTTGTGGCTCAGCGGCCATGTATTTTGATCCTCATAATATAGCCGATATGGCGGCGGTTTTAGAAAATCTGCTACAAGACAAAACAAAACAAGCTTCCCTACGAACACAAGGTTTGCAACAGGCTCATGGCTTTAGTTGGGACGAAACCGCTCATAAAACCTATGAAGTCTATAAAAGAGTCTTTTAGTTGAGCGGCTTATTAGCCGGGGGAATTTGATCCAGTGTTTCCAGTAAGGACGTTTTATCTATGCCATAAAGCTCCGGCGCGATGGTGAAAAAGATTCTTAGACGAATGCCGTTTACCAGTATCTCGGAATCGTGTTGCAGTACTAAGTCTCCTGGGGAATCAAGCGGCGCGCCGCTTTCGTCTGTTCGGCGATCTGCTGGGAGTAAAAAGAAATTTAAAACATCTGCGTTGAATTCTTCTGCTGGTGTTTCTTGGACGGCTAAAAGCGCTCTTAGTACATCTGAGTTGTTCTGGGTTACTAAACTTAAAGCGTTTTCATAAAACTCTGGGTAGGTTTTTTCCGGGGGGAAAACTTCTTCGCCTTGGCTGTTAATACCACTCACTTCGAATATCAATTCTGTTTTCATCTTAATTACTTTTTTAATTTAATTTTAAATAAAAGCAAGTCTTCTTAAAAGTTATATGACCTTGTTTAAGTCTTTTAGGCAACCGCAATCACTTGGTTTTGGTTCAGAGTGTCTTTAGAATAAAAAAGACTCACAATCAATACAGTTTAATGCTTAAGCAAAGGTCTTTTCGGGTCTTTTGTCAGCGTGCTAAAAGGCAGTTTTTAGCGCTCTGCGTCTTGGTGTGCTTGCTTAGCAGCTTGGTGCCGACTTCGGTTTGGGCGCAAGTAAATACGGGCACTGGATCTGAAACCGTTAAGCTGGTTTCTTTACTGGTAGAAGATGAAGTCTATAAGCAGACGGAATTAAAACCTTTGATTTTACGTTATGCGGATGATGTCTCTAAAGCCCAAGACGCAGAAGTTATTATTACTATTTTAAATAAAGAGGTGTCTCCGTTTGATATCTACGAAGGTTTAGCTCAGCTTTATTATAATGGGGTTCCAACCGAGATCGCGCCAACCGATTTAAAAGGCGTTATTTTAATTGGGAATTTGCCACTGCCAGTAGTCGAGAAAAATGGGAATTTATGGCCAACCGTTTTTCCTTATACTGATTTTTATGAACCAGCGTATCTTTGGGATGAAACGGCTGAACGTTTTGTTTATACAGCCGGACAAACTATGGCCCCAGAAATTTGGCATGGAATTATTAAAGCTCCAGCGGATAATCTAACGAGTCGAGTTTCACATTTGAAAAACTTTTTTAATGCGAATCATTCTATACATAGTGGGGATACAACTTTTGATAAAAAAGTATTTATTGCCGATTTAGTACGACAGCGGAAAATTGTGCCAAGCATCCTTTATTGGCGTTATCAAGAGTGGATTGAGTTTGCCGAAGAAGTGCAATATTTGCGTTATACGAAGCATTGGTTACGACGTTTATACGAACGGGCGGAGCAAGCCGGTATTAGTTCGGGCAACTTAAATAGTTTAACAGAAAATGAAAAACAAACTTTAGCCGATGAAATTATCGAAGCGGATCCTGGTTTAACCCGATCTGAAGTGTTAGAAACTTTAAACTCAGATAACTTAACAGAACTGCCAGACAATTTTGCTAAAAGTATTATTGATAATTTGGCGAAACGGTATGTACGTTTATATGAAAATTGGATTACTCAAGCTAACACCTACGTCGAACAAAGTGGACGTTGGACCTCGGCTGATGTTGAAACTTTGCCAGCTTTAGTTTCTCAAAAAGATGAGGCTTCGGTTTTAGCCCTTCGTTATTTTAATGATTTAATAGAAGCGGCTTTAATAGAAGCGGTTAACGAAGCGAATGTGCCCCATGATGTGGCGATGCCACATACGGTGGTGGTGCCTTATGAAGAGTCTGGGGGAGAAGATGGAGGCGGTACTAGTTACACGCACAAACCGGCTTATTGGAATGGAGTCAGACCATCGACGAGTATGACGGCAGAAGAATGCACCCTTATTAGAGGCTCACAAAGAAGTTCGACTTATCCGTTTGCTCAACAAGTTGAGGCGAATCAAAGCATGGATATCGATACGGTTGATTTGTGTAAAAATGCTGCGGAGCCTGGTTTTAATAATGATAAATTTGAAGGCTGTTGTGCTCGTAATATTACTTATGAGGATAATGCTTTTGGTTATAATACCTGTGATCTAGGGACGCTTTGGGCGGGAGGTTCGAGTGGAATTACTTCGCTTTATCACGTTGGGGCTGAACTGCCTGTGTTCTCTGAACGAGGTACGCGTGAAATCGATGGATTAGAGGGGGCTAGTGGATGTGAACCTGGTTTAGCCGTAAATGAGGATGAAGCCTATGCCGCTCGATTTTCTAGTTTGATGGTTCATGATGAACCACGCCCTGCTACTATTATGGAGCAAGTATCGGCGCAGTTTACTCGAGCTTTACCAGTTG
>CAJQJI010000129.1 GCA_905478675.1 Candidatus Altimarinota bacterium | reverse complement strand
AAAGTTTCTTTTTGTTGCTGCCAATATTGCTTCCATTGGGCTTCGCTTTCGGTTTTAAAAACGTTTTCTAAAATAAACAGGGTATCGGTGTCACCTCGACCAATCAGTTTAGCCCGAATATCTTGCCACTCTGGAGCCGCGTTTTTTTCGTTCGCCACTTGATCATAAAGAGCGGGTAACTGGTTTTGGTAAAAAGACGTCATGGTTTGCTTCCACTCGGCTTGCTTTGTGGGCTGTTCTTTTTCTAACTCGCCTTTATACCAATCGGCTTTATCTTGCCCGGCATATTGTGGGTTTGCTGTTTGAAACTTAGCCACTGCGGCGTCTAAATTTTGCCAGTCTGCGACGCTTAAACTTTTACTAAAGGTTTGGAGCGCTTTGGTTTCCGTTTCATTAAATTTAATTTCTTCGGCTTTCCAAAACTTGGTCCACGCCGCTTCACTTTCGGTTTTATACAAGTCTTCTAAAATATAGAGCAAGTCTTCTTGTCCCTTCGTTTTTAAAACGGCTTGAATATCTTTCCATTCAGGTGGTTTGTTTTGGTTTTGCGCTATTTCAGCGTAAATACCCGGTAAATCAGATTTATAAAAATCATTCAATTGGGTTTTCCATTCTGCGGCTTTAAATCTTTGCTTAAACTCTAATTGTTGTTTGTACCAACTAAGTCTTTTGGCTCCGGCAAACCGTTTACGAGTATTTTGGAAAGCCTGCGCCGTTTTATCAATATCGGCAAAATCTTTCGCGGTCAGTGTATCGGTAAACTTATCGAACTCCGTTTTTTCAAAAGCCTCAAAGGCTTCTTTAGCTTTTTTCCACACGGCATCCCACATGGCTTGGCTTTCGGGTTTGTGTTTTATCGAGAGCCCCACGATGTTTTCATGCCCCCCGGCTTTTAAGGCTTTTTGAATATCGCTCCACAAAGGAGCTTGGCCTAAATTAGCACTAACTTGGTTATAAATGGTCTTAAAGTCTTCACTGTTATAAAACGACTGCAAAGTCTTAAGTTCTGGTGCTTTCAGCTTATTAATTTGTTCATTGAACTGGTTTAAATACCACGCTTCGTTTTGTTTGTTTTTGTAGTCAGGAAATTTTTTCCCAAACGCGATAATTAATTTTTGGGCATCGTTTTGGTCTTCGGGGGGAATATCAGACAAGTCTTTAAAAAACTCCGCAATATCGTTCACCTCTTGGCGCTCGAATGATTCTTTAAACTTCCGTCGTACTTCTGATTTTTCCCATAACGTTTTACTCAGATCCTTATACTCATCCGACACTAAGTGCGCGTACAGCTCTTTTTCTTTATCGCTACCTTTAGCCAGTAACGCGCCAATATCCGCCGAAGTCACGCGTTCACCTGGGCCTTTTTGGGCTTGGGCTTGTTTGTAGAGGGATTCAAATTCTGGGCTGTCGTAGAAGTTGGTAATAAGATCTGTCGGAGATTCTGAGTTTTCGTTTAAATTATTAAAATCACTAACCATTTCGGCTAGAGCGTTTTTAATTCCTCCGTCGGGATAATTCGAATCAGATTCTGAGTCCTCAATGAATTTTGCAAGCGAGACAACTGAAGGCCCTAAAAGGTTTTGAACTGCAGGATTCTTAATTTTATCTACAAAAGTATCTGCCGTTGGTTTCTCTCCTTTTTTACGAATGGCTTGAAGCAATCCATTCAAAGCCGCTTCTAAAGCTGGGGTTGATTCCGAGTGGTTTAATGAGACTTCTCCTGATTTTTGCTTTTCCACCATCTAGGTGATTTTATTATAAAAGCGCGGCAAGTGCATCAACATCAACCGTTTTTATAGTAGTTTCCCCCGGAGTTCGTTCTTGATTTCTAGCAGCGACCATACAGTCAGTTGCTTTCGGACAACTGTGCCCACAAGCCTTCATGGCTTTATTGGCAACCTCTTTTGTGGTAGTGCATATTGCATCAACTTTTCCAAAACCATTACAATTATTAAACTGTGTATCACAAGCATCTGAGTTAGCAGTTAAGTGTTGGTCTTCAGGCAAGCCAGAGTTAAGTTCATTAAGCATCGACGGAATTGGACATTCACCACAATTATTAGGCATTTTTAGAAATTTAATATTCAAACAAACTCTATTCTTAGGCATACCTAAGTCAAACAGAAATATTTAAAAAAAAAGCCCTCCAGAAGTATTTTCTGAAGGGCTTTGAAACTCAAGTGAAAGTTTCTTTATTCTAGACTTGAGTTGAGTGGTCACCTGAATGTGACCTTTATTATAACGCAGAGTGGTTATAGTTTGTGACAGGGTGAGACCGACCTTGGTCGGTCTCTGTATTCTTTTTTAACCAATTAAGTAAGAATTATTGTAGCTCGTCTTCTTCGTCTTCACGAGTGTGAGGTTCTCCGTGAGCGCCTCGTTCACCGCCTCGACCTTTTCCCATTCCTCGACCCGCTTTTCCGTCTCTTTCGGCTCGAGTTTGAATTCGTTCTACTAGCTCATCGTTATCCGTAGTGATCGTCAGTTCAACCCCGTTAGAGATATTCGTTTTAGTATGGCTAATTTCTTCGTTTTGTTGTTCTCGTGGTTCACGTTCTTGCATTTTTGTCACCACGTCGGCATCCGTTGAAGTTAAAGTGACTTTTACCCCGTTATCTAAATTAGTAACCGTTTTAGTCATACTTTCTTTTACGGCTTCTCGGTCCGCTTGACGTTCTTCTGGTGTCATTTGCATTTTGGCAACCACATCGGCGTCATCAGAAGTCATGGTGATTTTTACCCCGTTGCTCAAAGTCGTTCGAGTGGTGGTAACTTTATCGTTTTCCCGCCCTTCTCGTTCAGACATAGATTGTAGTTTCTCAATCGTATCAGCGTCATCAGAAGTCATCGTTACTTCAATTCCGTTAGCAATGCTGGTTGAAACACGTTCAACGTTTTGCATAACGCCGCCTCGTTCACCGCCTTTTCCAGCTCGTCCACCAAAAGCTTTACCGGCGTCTGGATTATCGGCTCGTTCGTGTAGTTTGGCTAAAATATCGGCGTCATCAGTCGTAGTGGTAATCATAATACCGTTCGAAATGTTCGCGATGGTCACCGTTACGTTTTCACCTTCACGTCCAGAACGTTTAGACGCACCGGCTTGTAGTTTGGCAACTGTATCGGCGTCATCTGAAGTCGTAGTAACAATGATACCATTGCTTGTTTTTTCAACGCTATTAGTGATGTTTTGCATCATTTCTTGCATTTGACCACCGCCTCGTTGCATTCGGCCTTCACCGCGGGCTTCAGTATTAAGTTGAGCATTGGCGCCAACCGCAATAGTTAAAGCCAAGGCTGGTGCAATTGCGAGAGCAAAATATTTGGTTTTCATGTTGTAATGTGTTAATAATAACTTTAGGAAATTGGGTTACGGTTGAACGAAAGTTCTTCCGTGGCTCTTTTTTTTGGGTTTAAAACAGTTTAGATCTTGGTGAACGCTCAAGGCGTTGAAGTATGATTTGGAGGTCTTATTTTGTTTTAAGCCGGCAAGTTAGAAGAGCAAAGAGACGTGCTCAGTACTGTGCGTTGGTCTCATGAAGTAATACGACAGATATTTTTTTTTCTTTCAGGATTTTCAGTTAATTTTGAAGATTTAAGTAAAAACCCCTTGGCTAAAAGCAAAGGGGTTTTTAAGTTGTAACTGTCGTAAATGACGTAACGTTTTAACGTTGGCTAAAACGGTAAGCGCTCGCTTTTGGGTACGTCGCTCGACGACTCATTCGGTTCCCAAGGTACTCAGCGTCCGTGGTTTTAGTCACGGTAATTCCTCCGTCAGTCGTGTTAACGGTTTTATCAACTCGAGTTCGAGACGCTTCTTCTCGAGCATCAGCGTTGCTCGTTAAAGCGTTAGAAATACCTTCTTTATCAGAAGTGATTACTAATTGGTAACCATTTTCAAGGGCCGTTACACTCGTGTCTGTGTTACGTACAACGTAACGTTTAGCATCAAATTCAGCCGCATTAGCTTGTGGAGTAATCATAAAAGCGAAAGCGGGAACGGTAGCCAGAAGTAAGTATTTTGAGTTCATGTGAAAAATATAAAAAGAAATAGGAAATTGGGCGGTTGATAATTTCAACCAAGATTCTTTACGAAAATTGAGTCGTTTGAGATTTGACCTTTTTAAGACGCTCGGAGCGTGATGTATTATTGGGGAGGTTCAGGTTTTCAAAGTCGACTATGTTTTGGTAAAGAGCGATTGAGTAACACTTCGCTCGGAAGCTCTCACGGTTTAATACGACACGTTTAATTATTTCTTTCAAAAAAGTGTAAAAAAATGTTTTCATAAAAATGATAGCGCTTTAAAAAGCCTTTCTTAGCGGGAATAGTCTAAACTATTGTAGACTCTTAAACTTTGATAAGTACCTTAGTCGGCGATGTTATTTGTAAAAAATCTTTATAAATCTTTTGGCGCCCAGCCTTTATTTATCGGCGCCGATTTTCAGCTTAATCGAGGGGAAAAGGTAGGGATTATTGGGCGTAATGGGCATGGGAAGTCAACGTTGATTCGTTTGCTCGAAGAATCGGATGCTTTAGATGATGGCGAAATCGTAAAGCCGGAGAACTATCGAATTGGCGCGTTAGAACAACATCTTGAGTTTACAAAAAATTCAATTGCCCAAGAGGTTGCTCAAGTTTTGCCAGAAGAAGAACAACATGAAGCCTGGCGGGCTGAAAAGCTTTTATCGGGGCTGGGGTTTGCGCCCACGGATTTTGTTCGTCCAGCCTCTGAATTTTCAGGTGGGTTTCAAATTAGAATTAAGTTAGCAGCGCTGCTACTTTCAGAACCGGATTTATTATTGCTCGATGAGCCGACCAATTATTTAGATGTATTAGCCATCAGATGGTTAGAACGGTTTTTACAAACGTGGAAAGGGGAGGTGATTTGTGTCTC
>CAJQJI010000128.1 GCA_905478675.1 Candidatus Altimarinota bacterium | reverse complement strand
TGAAGATCATTTAAAGACTTTTTTTTCATAGGAAGTTAGAATTACACGCCCGCTTTTTCTCGTACTAGTCCCTCAATTTCTGCCATGAGGTCAGGATTATTTTTCAAGAAGTCGACCGCTTTAGCTTTTCCTTGTCCAAGTTTAGTGTCAAGGTAGCTATAAAAGGCACCAGCTTTTTGGATGATGTCGAGTTTTACGGCCACATCAAGCAGATCTCCGGCCTTAGAAATACCTTCATTGAAGACAATATCCACCGTAGCGGTTTTAAATGGTGGCGCGACTTTGTTTTTAACCACTTTAATACGCGCCTCATTCCCATGAGCGGCTTTATCGTCCCCCGTTCCGGTTTCTAGTTTTCCACCCTTACGAACTTCAACTCGAACAGAGGCATAGAATTTAAGGGCATTACCGCCCGTTGTCGTTTCCGGGTTTCCGAACATGACTCCAATCTTCATTCGAAGTTGGTTAATAAAAATAATGGTAGTCCCCATTTTAGCCGCCGTAGCGGTTAGTTTTCGGAGGGCTTGGCTCATTAAACGAGCTTGCAAACCCATGTGACTATCCCCCATGTCACCTTCAATTTCAGCGCGTGGAGTTAAGGCGGCCACTGAATCCACCACAATTAAATCAACCCCGCCAGAGCGAACTAAGGCCTCACAAATATCTAAGGCCTGTTCACCAGAATCTGGTTGAGAAAGTAGTAGATTATCGACATCAACGCCTACTTTGGCAGCATAAGCCGGATCAAGGGCGTGCTCAGCATCAATAAAAGCGACGACGCCGCCCGCTTTTTGAAACTCAGCCGTAGCATGTAAACAGAGCGTCGTTTTACCAGAAGATTCTGGTCCATACACTTCAATGATCCGCCCTTTTGGGTAACCACCACCTAAGGCTAAATCAATTGAGATAGAACCAGAAGAAACTTTAGGGAGTTTTACGGTTTCTTGATCGCCCATGCGCATAATAGCGCCTTTTCCAAAGTTTTTTTCTATTTGAGATAGGGCCGCTTTAAGCGCTTCTTGTTTTCCGTTATCGACTTCTTTCTTTGCCATAATTTTTTAGAGATTAGTGAGTTTAAGTAGTAAATTGCTTTTTTGTTGAAGACAAGCGACCTTCTTAATGAAATTTTAAGTTCGCACGAGGCTGTGATAAGCAAAGGCACTACTAGTATATTTCACGGCTTTTCGTGGAAGTTTTACTTTTTTTCGTGGGGCTTGTGGCAAGCGTCCGTGCGTTCTGAATTTGGTTGGTTTGTAGGTAAAAAACATGTTTGTTTAGAGATTAGAAAATGAGCGCACAACGACGCCTTGAATTTGGAAGTCATGCGTTAGAATAATAGGTTTGTGGTCTGGGTTTGAAGAGCAAGGTTTTAGGATGACCAGTCCGTCTTCGGGGATAAATTTTTTAATGGTGGCTTCGTCATCAATCAACGCTAGCACCAAGTCACCAGGCTTGGCTGTATTTTGTTGACGAATAAGCACCATGTCTCCAGGAGCAATCCCCGCTAAATCCATCGAATCGCCTTGAATTTTAAGAAAAAAATACTGGCTCCCACTTGGCGCAAGTTGACTGCTGATGCGGTAGTAGGCTTCAATGCTTTCTTCAGCGAAAATAGGACCACTACAAGACGTAGTCCCCACTAAGGGGACTTCAACCGTATTGGTGTTAGTGCTTTGAGCTAAAACACCGTCATTAAAATTAAGTTTCCGGGTGTGTGGGCACCGGCTTAATACGCCGCTCTGCACGAGTTTTTCAAACATAACGGACGCTGATCGTGGAGATTTGTACTCCATGGCTTGCATCAATTCACGAACAGAAGGCATTTTACCGTTTTCGTTTAAATATTTACGGATGTGTTTGACCGCCTCTGCTTGTTTGGAATCGAGTTCTAAAATACTCATTGCATACAGAAGTATACACATTGTATATTTTTGTGTCAAAAATTTTAACAAAAAACGATCTAAATCTTTTATAGAAAGGTTTTGCGTGTGTATACAAAGTGGGTTTTGTCGTGTTATTCTATGGAAGATGTCTGACTAAAGCGCTCTTGGAGTTCGTTCAGGGTGAACACTAATGTTTTTAGAGAAGGGCCTCCAATTAAGTAGCTGTCATATTTTAGGTAGGATTCAGTAGACCAAAAGTGTTTTAATTTTTTTTGTACTGGAAGTGGAAAGTCTTTAGTGGATTCTTTTTTTAAGGTAAGTTTTAAGACAAGTTTTTTGTGACGGATTCTTTCAATTCGTTCTATTTGGCTCCATTTAATGAAGGTGCTATCTGTGTAGTGGTAGTCTGTAATACCGGCTTTATCAAAAGAAAGCGTAGGCTGTTTTTTTGAGTACAGTAGAAACAGTCTTATGAGCCAAATAAGAACAAAGAGAGCCATAGGGATACCGCTAGCCCAAAGAACAAGCATAAGTAGTGACTCACCAACAGCAATAGAGTCAGGGTCTAAAGTTGTGAGCTCATGGGCATACCAAAGAAGAAAGCCAGAGGTGATGAGCAAAATAAAGCAAAAGAAGAGTGCCGCAAAGCCATGAATTTTACTGGGGAATACTTGTAGGGTATAGCTTTGAGAGAGGCCGATGAGTTGGTTGTGGCTTGCTCGAAAGGGGGCGGTCTTGGTATTCATATTCAATGAAGGAGGTTCAGGAGAGTTTTTCACTTAAACGGATTGTTGTATTTAAGGCGTAATTGTTCAATGGCTTCGACCAGTGTGTCAGCTTTTTGTCCACCAAGCAGGCTTTGTGGGTAAATGAGGTCGGGCAACCCTAGTTGGTGGCCGAAGTTATTACTGGCTTTGCTGAGTTGGCTTTGGTGCGGGCGTTTAGCCTCCGCATCTACTAAATAGAGGCCGAGAAAGGTGTTGTGGTTTTGCTTGTAAAGCGCGGCTTTGCTGATTTCGTCCCAAGCAATAAAAGTTCCTTTTAGGTTCTGGTAATCAAACAAGCCGTCTTTAGTGACCTGGATACAGGGGGTATTTTGACCAAATTTTTTTAGTAGTAAAGCCCCAAACAAAAGTCCGAAAAGAAGGATTGCGATGCCAAAGAGCATCATTATTAGATTTGAATCCGCTTTCCCAAGCCAAATAAAAAAGCTGCCTAATAAAAGAAGGGAGGCCGCTGAGAAGAGTAATTTTATTTTACCGACAAGGCTTGGATAAAAAGACACAGGACCTTTTTCAATAAGCACTATTAACGCTTCGCTAGATTGTTTAGGGCCTCCATTTAAATCCATTAGTAGGGGCTATTTTGCGTTTTGAGATCGAGGA
>CAJQJI010000127.1 GCA_905478675.1 Candidatus Altimarinota bacterium | reverse complement strand
CGATGGTTCCGTTTTTCCTGATGTGGAAATGGGGCAATGGTTTGCGGATTTTGTGAATACCGCTTATGCGTTGAATATTGTGGAAGGGTTTCCTGATGGTTCCTTTTACCCAGCCGTAAAAGTGCGTCGGGCAGAGTTTATTAAAATGTTGTTTGAAGCCTTAGAACTCCCTGTGCCCGATAAGTTAGAAGATGAATTGTGGTTTGATCCGTACCTTATTTTGGCAGAAGAGTATCGTTTATTGCCAGCGAGTGAAGACCCCAACGGGGTGATTGATAGAGGGGAAGCGGCTGAAATAATTTATCGAACGCAGCAAGTGGCGGCCGCTGACTTTGCTAAAAAATATACGTATGCAGGGAATGGTTTAGCTAGTTATTATCATGAGAGCTTAGCCGGTCAGCCAACGGCTAGCGGAGAAGCTTATGATCCAGAGGCTTTGACGGCGGCTCATCGAACGTTGCCGTTGGGGACTCGATTAAAAGTGAGTAATGCGGCAGGAGACTTTGTGGTTGTGCGAGTTAATGATCGTGGGCCGTATCATGAACAGCGAGTACTGGATTTGTCTGGAGCCGCTTTTGAGCGTTTAGCCCCACTGGGAACTGGCGTTTTATTTGTAGAGTTTGAACTTTTTGCCGAACCAGAAGATTTAATCAAAGCTATTCCTGAAGCGATTCGACCATTGTTGTCAGAAGAAACAACTCAGGCAGAAGTACCAGCCGTTGTGCAGGAACAATTAAGAGTTGATACTTTTGAAAGTCTGAATTCAGGCGAAAGTTTTCCAACTAATTCTGTTATGTATGATCAGCCTTTTTATGGGGAAACCGCGGCCCTCGTTCATACTGATTTTTATGGGGACATTGAATTGCGTCGTACTTTCGCACAAACAATTCCGCAAGGTTTAGTATTTGAGTTAGCGGGGAAATCACTCGCAGAAGAGCGTTTTAAAACCGTAACGGTGTTTATGGAGAATCAGGCCACGGGAGAACAAACACAGTTTGAAGGCCCTGTGTCTGGAACGAACTTCGTAGTGCCCATTGCTTTTTTAGAAGTTGGTACTTTTGATATGGGGATTGTATTTGATGATCAGCGGCAATCTCGGGTGGCGGAAATTGAGGTAAAACCGTATCCGCGAGAAAGAAAGTTGCCAGCCTATGACGTGACCTTTGCCTCGCCTTTAAATATTAGTGTGGTTCCCGAAGATAAAAAGGCTAAGCTTGATTGGGCGAGTGGTGAAAATCGTTTAACGAAACTTGTTTTTTCACAAAATGAACTTAAAAAAAATATCGTATTAGAAGGTGGACTAAATAATTATGCCTTCGATTACGAATGGTTTGATGCTAATTTTAGCGTTGATCAGCCACTTTCAATAGATTTATACCAAGCCTTATCGGCTGATGGAACTTTTTTTGCGCAACGAACGAACTGGAAACACGTAACGTTTAAAAATTTGAATTTAAGGCGTGGTTTTCCCGATGCTGAAAATGAAGCGGTAAGTATAAAACCCTTTAACCGTTATTATCGAGAACCGCAAGCGATTAGTCTGCAAGGGCAAAAGTTAGATAGTCATTACACCTTGTTTGATGAAGTTTTTATAACGACTCCGGATGGTTTTGTTGAAACTACGCCTTTATATCAAAACGGAGATAACTTTAGTTTTACCTTTGAAGCCAAACAAACGGGACGATATATTGTAGAAGTTATTGGCGATAAAGGCGATATTTTATTTAATCGCGGTATTTATGTTGAGGCTGAGGAACTCTTACCCGTTATGGCTAAAATTCAAACGGTGGTAAAAGAAACCTCTAATACGGCTATTTATGATTGGATTAACCGAATTCGAAGTGAGCAGGGTTTAAATACCATACTTTCGAATGTAGATTTGCAACGAGTCGCTCAAGCGTATGCCCAGAGAATGGCGGAT
Source organism: Candidatus Altimarinota bacterium (assembly GCA_905478675.1). GTDB lineage: Bacteria > Patescibacteriota > Gracilibacteria > UBA4473 > UBA4473 > JAACPJ01. Next base: position 4,182 of record CAJQJI010000127.1, on the reverse strand, counting down.
GAAGATTTTATTGGGCATGAATCTCCTGAGGGGCAAACTCCCGCCGATCGTTTAGAGGGGCTTAATTTAAGAAGTTTTGCTGAAAACGTAAGTTATGGTTCTAATTTGAATTTAGCTTTATCGGGTTTAGAGAATTCTGGTTCGCATCGGAAAAATATTTTGTCGACTAAGTGGTCGCGTATGGGGGTTGGTGTAGCGCAAAATCAAAAGGGTGAGTTTTATGTTGTACAAATTTTTGCGTCATAGTAATATTGTGAACGATATAATGAAGCATTTAATCTCTCGAGTTTTAATTACGAGCGCTTTAGCGCTTCTCCCGTTCTGTATGGGGAGTGTTTTAGCTCAAGTACTTGAACCACCATCAGATGTGCGGAATGTTACGGCTACACCGAAAGATAAAGCCGTAGAGTTGAAGTGGGATGCGGCAACTGATGAAGATGGCGTAGTTGTGCGTTATAAAGTTTATTATGGTGTGACGACTGTTACGGAGGAAGGCGGGACTTATGATCAGGAAGTAGATACGCAAAGTGATGCGACTTCTTATGAAGTGACGAATTTAATAAATGATAATACCTACTACTTTGTGGTGACAGCTTTTGATGAACAGGGGAACGAATCAGAGCTTTATTCGGTTGAAGTTTCGGCCACGCCTACGGCTGGGGGCAGTTCGGGGAATGATGGTTCGCCTATTTTGCAAAATGCGGTGCACACAGCGCCTAATAAAATTTTAGTGGTTATGTCAGAGCCCGTTCGTTTAGATGAGCCAACTGAGGCTTTTGAATTAACTGAAGATGCCACTGGTACGTCTATTGCTATTTTAAATGCCCTTACGAATTCAGAGCAAGTGACCCTAATAATTGATCCCTCTTTATTAGAGATAGACGAGCTTTATCGAGTTACCGCCACGACTGGGGTGACCGATTTTGATGGAAATCCTGTGAGTTCGGGGATCGTGGACTCGGTTTCCTTTAGAGCTGCAGAAAATTTTGAATCAGAGCCTGAACCGGAAGTCGAAGAAGAGGAGGAAGAAACCTTGATTGAGGAAGAAGAGCTAATTATAGAAGAACCTTTAGAGGAAAAACCGGCCGAGGTAACGACTCCAGATGATTTTGGAACTTTCTTTTTAGACAGTGAAGACACGAGTTCTGACACGGCTGATTTTTTAGATAGTCTGCTTTCTCCGGATAACCCAATTAATAACTTAGAAACGGTTGATGAAGTTGAGCCGATCAGTGACTCTTTACCAATAGTTGAAACGACAGAGCCCGTGACGGTAACGCCGGATTTAAGTGCAGCCCCTGATCAAATCCCGCCACAAGATGCCCGAAATCTTAGTGCGGATGCGAGTACTTTTCAAACAGGCACGGTAACGGTTACTTGGGAAAAAGCAATTGATGTAGATGATGATATTAAGGATCAGGTGCTTTATACTCGGCTTGGGGTTGGGGCTTGGGACACTGGTTTGTCTTTGGGCAAAGATGTAACTCAAGCTAAATTATCGGTGGAACCGAATCAAAATTATCAAGTAAGATTAGTCACGGTTGATACCTCTGGAAATGAATCTTTTGGGGCGGCTTTTGAGTTTTCTACTACTTTAAGCCAGTCTGGTGGAAGTGAAGGCACGGTTATTGCTTTAACGGTGATTGCGGTGCTAGGTTTCTTCTTTTTATTTGCTGGTGGTCGTCGAGCTTAAGCCCACCAAAATAATCCAATAGGGATAGCGGCTAAGCCGAGTGCGGAACTCCAGAATACAATGGGGGTGACTTCTTCTGGGCGACACTTGTAGAGTGAAGCAAGGTTAAGATTGTTAACGGCGGAGGGCATTAAGCTTTGTAATAGTAAGACTTGAGCGGTTATGCCGCTTAAATTAAAAACCTGAATAACGCTGAGTGCGATAACGGGTAAGAGGAATAACTTAGTACTTAAACTGGTGCTTAAAAGGCGTTTGTCGTTGATTTGACCAAGATGGGCGGCTAAAAAAACGCCCAGAATAATGAGCTGTAAGCCAATGGAGGTGTGGCCCCATATTTCAAGAAATCCTAAAAAATTTTCAGGTAGTGTCACCTGATTAAGGTTGAGCATAATAGCTATAGCGGCTAACCATAAAACGGGGAGTTTTAAAATATTAAACAATGAGTCTTTAAGGCTAAAGTTTCCACGAGAATAAAAATAAACGCCTAAAGTGTAACTTATAATAACGGCTACCATATTGGTAGCGGTTGTGTAGGGCAGGGAAGCCGTACCAATAAAGGCCAGACCGATAGGAATCCCTAAGTTGCCCGTGTTTAACAGCACATTATTCATGGTTAAGATCGCTTTTTTCCGAGGTCCATATTTCAGGACGACACTTAATATATAAGTACAGATAAGGGCTAAGGTGCAGATAAGCGTATAAAATAAGGCTGTACTTAATACGCCTGGATTTAATGGGGCAGCCGAAAATCCCCAGAAGACTAGCCCTGGGGCTAAAAAATAGAGCATAAGCTGGCTTAAGTGGCGTTCATTTAAATCAGGGGAGAGGTATTTCTTCCAAGTAAAGCCGACGAGTACTAATAAATATAAGCCCCCAATAGAGAAAAAAAGATCAAACATGAATTGAGGTTACGGATTTTGTTGAAGTGTGTAAACTGCGAGCGATGACTGAATCAATCCGAGTTCAAAAGTATTTATCGCAGAAAGGAATTTGCTCTCGCCGCCAGGCCGAAGCTTACGTTCGAGAGGGCCGTTTAAGCGTTGATGGGAAAAAATTAACCCTAGGTGATAGAGTTTTACCGGGCAGTTTTATTAGCTTAGATGGCAAGCCTTTAGATATTCCGGATGAAGTTGAGCCGGTTTTATTGGCGTTCTATAAGCCTCGAGGCGTCGAAAGCACGCTTAAGGCGATGGATAAAAGTAAAACATTGGCTGATTTTGATTTTGGGGGCCGCGTTTTTCCGGTGGGACGTTTAGATAAAGATTCCCATGGTTTATTGCTTTTAACCAATGATGGGGAACTGGCGAATAAATTGATGCATCCTCGCTATGAAAAAGAAAAAGAATATTTAGTACAACTACACAAAAAAATTGAGGCACCCGATATTCAAGCTTTAGAGCAGGGGATTATGTTGGATGATAAAAAGACCGCTCCTTGTAAGGTGACGCTTATAAATGAAATGACGATGGCTATGACGTTGAAAGAAGGACGGAATCGGCAAATTCGTCGTATGTGTGTCGAGCTGGGCTATGAGGTTACCGATCTTTTGCGCATTAGAGTGGGGAAAGTGCATTTAAAAGATTTAAAACCTGGTGATGTGCGGCCTTTAAGTTTTAGCGTGATGCAGGACTAGGTTGTTGGTGTGGAACAAAAAAAGTCGCCCTAAAAAGTTGATACTTAAGGGGTTTTTAGAAGTGTTAGCAAAAAAGTTTTGACAAGAAAGGGTATTCTGATTAATATGTTCTGAAGTCTTCGCTCAAAAACAAAAAAACACAGCGACAAGATCTTCAAACACGAGACAGGAAATAGTAAGGATTGATCTTTTACAGCTTCGGTAACCACGTAGATAGCGACACCACCGTTAATATCATACGTAACTTACATATAACAGTGGAGAGTAAAGAGCCGAGACTTTGAATTTATCAAGATCCTCGTCCAACACAACCCGACGCACGGCACGATAAACGCCTCGTCTCTTTTCTCTCCGCTCTGCGACGAGGTTTATAAAGCCTTAAAACCACTTTATAAATTCCCTTCACAAAACGGTTGAGAACAAAATGCTAGTCCTTGATTTGATTCTAAAATAACTGACTCAAAACGTCTTTACCGCAAGGCAAAGACAATCAAAAGACATTACATACTGCAATGCCTTTTCGATTCCAACCACTAACGTTTTGTAGAGGTCTAAACACTTGGTTCGCAGTATACAAACTTTACCGTTAAAAGTAAAGACCTTGAATATTGCACATGAACCCCGTAGGTACTTCGGTATAGTACCCAAGCAAGGCGAGAGTTTATGTAGGCTGGTTACCTATAGAATCTACGGGATGGATTTAATTCACTTATTATTAATAAGACTTGATTAACCATCCATCCCTGATTCGTTTCTTTGCTTTAAGAACCACTGAAACGAATGACTGATTCATCGACGTAAAACACAAATTCAAATTCGAAAAATTCTAAGACTTAACCTCTTAGAATTTTTTTTA
>CAJQJI010000126.1 GCA_905478675.1 Candidatus Altimarinota bacterium | reverse complement strand
CAAGTTTTAGAAAGCGGACAGACCGCCTGGGTCTATCATCAATAAAAAAGCCCTGCTAAGCAGAGCTTTTTAATATATTCCGTAATAAGGCAGACTCCGTACTAAGCTTCGTCCTCTTCCAAGGCTTCACCCGCTTGTTGCTCAGCTTGCGCTTGTGCGGCTTGCAAACACTCTAAACTAATTAATTGTGTTTTGGCTTCACCCACAAATAATTCTAATGGCTGACAAGACTGACTTCGAACCATAATTTCTGATACCGCTTTTTCGTACCCAGCTTGATAGGTAGCACTTAAACCATTTTTCCAAAGGTCCTGTACAATATATAAAGCCGAAACGGCGAACCAAACGCCTAAAATGATTAAAAGCACATTTGGTTTCATTTTTGTTTTTGTCTTTTTCGCTAAAGCCATTTTTTTTTAAATTATAAAATCGCTTATAAATGTATTTAAACCGCCGACACCCGCAAGACCAAAGCCCTTTACAAAAACACTATAAATTTGATTATTAATTTATTGAAATTCAGCCATTGCCCCAAAAAAGCTTCCTAAAAATTTGCGAGTTATAAGTTCTGGCTTAGAATTAAGCTCGAAATATTATCCTTACTTCCATTTTAATTATGAAAAAAACATTCTTTCTTTCTTTTGCCGCTAGTCTTTTGTTATCTGGAACTACTTTCGCGTACGATGAACAAATGGACGATGGTTTTCGCGATGCGACGCTTCGAAACGGACAAATCGCCGCTAGTGAAAAACTAGAAGAAGCCATTCAATTACGCCAAACTAATTACCTTCGAGAAAAATTACGAGGGACTGAACAAAAAAATATTAAGAATCAATGGTTGCAACATACGCTTAGTCGAGCGATGTCTGGAGCGGACGGCGTTTCAACTTTTTCAGACCGATCAGGTGAATTAACGGATTACTCTGGACGACGAGCCACTACTAATACGGCTATTACCGCGCCAAATAACTCTAAACGAAATTTCCGAACACGAGCTTATGACTACTACATTGATGGTGGAGACGCCGGAACGGAAGTCTTACAACAAGATGTCGTTATTTCTTCTGAACACACGGTTCCTGCCAGAGAACAAGTAAGCTCAAAAAATCGATCAAACGCGGTGCCTGATATCATTGCGGCTATCCGAGCTATGCAAAAAAATCGAAAGACTCAAGATCAAATTCCAACCGGAGAACAAAAAATGACTTTCCGAACGGGTGATTCTTCTCGAAACTTTTTACACCCATACATGTTCGGTACACAAGAATAATTATTTAAGTTAAGACTTGGCATAAAACCCGCATTAGAAAAGTTCTAAAGCGGGTTTTTGTTTGACCCTAATGTCTTATTTTGTTAATAAATAAGAACACAAAATGGCACAAAATCCTGCAGAAAAAAAACTCATCCCACAGGCCTTAGAAGCTGAGCGCTCATTACTTGGTTGCTTAATGCTTGATAAAGACGCAATTTTAAAAATTGCTGATTTTTTAGAAGCCGCCGATTTCTATCATGATCATCACCGAATGATTTATGAAGTGTGTATGGAGCTGTTTGGGAAAGCGGAGCCCGTGGATATCGTTACGGTTAGTACCAAGCTTGAAGGCAAAGAACAATTAGCCGTTATTGGTGGGCCTGAATATTTGGCAGAGCTGCAAAATATGGTCCCTGTCACGACCCATATTTTTCAATACGCACAGCTCATAAAGCACCGCGCCACCTTAAGAAAACTTATTAAAGCCGGCGGCAATGTCGTCGCTCTAGGATATGAAAGTGATAAAAAGGTTGAAGAATTACTCGAAGCGGCCGAAAAAGAAGTTTTCTCCATCTCTCAAACCTTCATTAAAAACCGATTCACTTCGATTAAAGACGTATTGAATGAGCGCTACGAGTATATTTCAGAAATCCACGAAAACCCAGATCTTGCCACCGAAAGCCGAATTAATACCCACTTTAGAGACTTAGATAATAAACTAAATGGTGGCTTTGGGCGCTCTGATTTAGTTATTTTAGCCGCTCGCCCTTCTATGGGGAAAACCGCCTTAAGTTTGGCCATCTGTCAAAATGCAGCTATTAAGTCTGGAAAAAAAATTGGGATTATCTCATTAGAGATGTCTAAAGAGCAACTGGTGGAACGAATGTTTTGCGGCTTGTTGGGGGTTGATAGCTGGAAGCTACACAAAGGAAAGTTAGAGGAAGCGGATTTTGACCGTATGGGGCCGGTGATGGATCAACTTAATAGCGCCCAGATTTTTATTGATGATGCCATGGGGGCTTCTATTTCAGAACTGCGAGCGAAAGTTCGTCGCCTGCAAATGGAACACGGCCTTGATATGCTGATGATTGATTACCTGCAACTAATGAGTGGCGAAAACCCGATGAATCGGGTACAAGAAATTGCCGAAATTTCCCGAAGCTTAAAAGGACTCGCCCGAGAACTTAATATTCCGGTTATTGCCCTTTCACAACTCTCTCGAACCGTCGAAAGTCGTCCCGATAAACGTCCAATCCTATCGGATCTGCGTGACTCTGGATCGATTGAACAAGATGCTGATGTCGTAATGATGCTTTACCGAGATGATTACTACAACGAGGACGGTGACCCTGAATTAAAAGATGTTTTAGAGGTAAATGTCATTAAGCACCGTAATGGAGGGGTTGGAAAAGTAAGTGTGATGTTTGATAAGTCTCGCATGAAATTTTCAGATATTGATCATTCGACCAGACAGGCTGGGTTTTAAAATGGAAACGATTACCTGGAACGATTTCAAAAAAGTAGATTTACGAGCCGGCACCATTGTTCGCGCCGAAGTTTTTAAGGAAGCTAAAATTCCCGCTTATAAATTATGGGTTGATCTTGGCCCGGAACTTGGCGTTAAAAAATCATCGGCTCAAATTACGAACTATGCGCTAGAAACCTTGCTAGGTTTACAGGTCCTTGCCGTGGTTAATTTAGAAGTGAAACAAGTCGCTAACTTTATGTCTGAAATACTCGTAACGGGCTTTATACTAGACGAAAAAACCATTCTAGGCAGCAGCCAGCAATTAGTGCCTAATGGCAGCCGTTTAGTGTAAATAGTAGTCTTGGTAACAAACCTTACTCGCGCCTACTGCACGTTTATTTTACAATGCACTCGATGAAATATTTATTACTCCCAACCGTCTTGATTTTAAGCGCTTGCAGTGTGCAAGGTTCTGCCTCACAAACATCACCCAAAACAGCCACACCGGCACCAGCGCCAATTCAAATGGAAGTACAAGCCACCGCGCCCCTATTACAAAATAAAAGTGATTTTTATGGTTTAGGTCCCTGGATTAACAGTGAACCGATTGGGTCACTTGATGATTTAAGAGGGCGGATTGTCTTGCTTGAATTTTGGACTTTTGGCTGTGTGAACTGCGCCCAATCTCTGCCTTATGTGCAGCAGTGGCACGAAAAATATAAAGACCAAGGCCTCACTATTATCGGGATTCACAGCCCTGAATTTGCGTATGAACGAAAATTTGAAAACGTCCAAAAATCCGTTGAAGAAAAAGGGCTGACGTTCCCCATTGCCTTAGATAATGAATTTGAAACTTGGCGCTCTTTTAATAATCGTTTCTGGCCCACCCTCTATTTATTAAACACCGAGGGCGAAGTGGTTTATAAACACACCGGACAAGGTAACTACGAAGAAACAGAGGCCCAAATTAAAGCCTTACTGCAAACCTTAGAGTAATCACAAACACTCGATCCATTGCACATCCGTTCGACCACGCCACCAAGTAAGTTGTTTCTTGGCATAATTTCGGTTTCGCTGTTGATTCTTCGCTAACGCTTCATCATAAGTAACCAGGCCTTTTAAATAGGCTTCAATCTCTTGATAGCCGAAACTGGTAAAAGCCGACTTGGTAATATGAGGAGAATCTTTTAAAACTTGAATCGTTTCTTCGATTAAACCGTTTTTAAACTGCTGCACCGCGCGTTGATTAATCCTTTCGTACAAGACGGCCCGTGGCCAACTAAGCCCTAGTTTTAAGCACGGCCATAAGGGCTCTTTTCGACGATCCGACTTCGTCCCCTTCTCATCAAAATCATAATTTTCAGTTACCGCATCGAGCCATAACATAGTTCCCCCCGCCAGCATGGGAATATGCCCCCGCGCTTGAATCTCTTTAATTTTTTTAAAACAATACTGTTGCCAGTCATAAACGCTGTACTCTTCTTCTAAATCCACAAAGTCGATCCCGTGATGCACGATCCCCTCCATTTCGGCCTCTGAAATTTTAGCCGAACTGATATCACAGCCTTTATACACCTGCCGAGAATCCACCGAGACAATCTCAGCTTCTCGCCCAAGTTCGGTTTTAAGCCAGTGCGCTAATTGCACCGACAGCCCTGTTTTACCACTCGCCGTCGGCCCTAAAACCACCAAAAGTCCATCGGGATTTTGACTCAAAAAATCTGCGCTTAGGGTCGTGGCTTGCTTTAACATATTTCCTTTAGACTGTAGTTAATCTTTAGATTTTGTGCAC
>CAJQJI010000125.1 GCA_905478675.1 Candidatus Altimarinota bacterium | reverse complement strand
AAAATCAATTTTTGTCTCTGGTCTATTTTCTATTTCGGCTCGGCTAAAACGTTTATAACGCTGTGACAAAAACTCAAAGTTTTCAATATCCCCTCTGCCAGGCAAGCCCGCTTCGTGCCAAGCTTCTAAACCGCCACGAATAAAAGCCACTTGCTTAAAACCGTGTTGCGCCAGTAAGTTAGCCACTAAAAATCCTCTAATACCCGAATAGCAGATAACCACGACGCGTTTATTTTTATCTAAATCTGGCCAAACATCATTTGCCAAATCTCCGTAACGCAGAGACTTTGAATTCGGTAAGCCATACCCTTCAAATTCATACTTTTCACGCACATCTAGTAATTGGGTCTCGGGTTGTTTTTGCAGAAGGTTATTCAACTGTGTTGGGGAGAAGGACTCGACGATACCTAACTGCACCATTTTTAGGTTTTGGCTGGCGCGATAATCATTCAGATTTGTAGAAAGCTCTTCCAAAATATTCCGTTTCCAAGCGCGTGAACTTACATCCGCTTCAGCTTTCAAAACGGTTTCAATATCCCAGTAGTCCCCTTCCAAATGATTTTCACTTACTGCTGGAACCACCGCTAAATCAAACGTCATAAAGCCCGCTAAAACTAGATTTATAACTAAAACGAAACTTAAAACTATTTTTTTCACTCGTCCTTTCTTTAAAAACCCTAAACCGAACGGTAAGGCTATCCAAGACGCAAAAGCCGCACACTGCACCGTTAAATAAATGGTTTCGTACAAAGTCATGCTCAAATAGTATAACGCAAAGCGTGCACAAAACACGACAAATAAGCATTTAAAAAAAATAAAAACAGAGTATGGTCGAAGCCCTTATCTTAAAAAACATGAGTGCTGACATAATTTCTGGAAAAGCCATTGCCGAAAATTTACTGGATACCGAACTGGTTCCACGAGTTGAAGCCTTGAAAGCTAAAGGTATCACCCCTCGTTTAATTGTTATTCTTGTCGGCGAACACCCCGCGTCCGCCAGCTATGTACGCCAAAAAGAAAAGTTTGCCGACCGCGCGGGCATTGTGGCTGAAACCTGGAGATACGAAGACACGGTGACAGAAGCAAAAATTCTAGAAGAAATTGAAACCATTAACCAAGATGATTCAATTCATGGGGTTATTGTACAGCTCCCAGTTCCAGATCACATTTCAGTCGAAAAAATTCTACGAGCCATTCACCCCAGTAAAGATGTAGACGGCTTTACGCCGCAAAATGTAGGCCAATTATTTTTAGGCGAAGAATCACTCGAATGCTGTACCCCAAAAGGTATCATTCGTATGATTGAATCCGCCAAAGTAGACCTAAACGGCAAGCACGTGGTGGTAGTTGGACGTTCTAATATTGTCGGAAAACCCGTCGCTATTTTAGCCTTAAATAAAAATGCGACGGTTACGATTTGTCACTCACGAACCAAGGACTTAGACGCCCAAATTGCGCAAGCCGATGTATTGATTGTCGCGGTTGGCCGTCCAGAAATGATTAACGGCGACCAAATTCCTGAAGGATGCACTGTGATTGATGTTGGCATTCACCGTAAAGAAGGCGGTGGCTTATGTGGTGATGTACACTTTGAAAGTGCCGTTAAAAAAGCCAAAGCCATTTCTCCGGTTCCAGGAGGCGTTGGGCCTATGACCGTTTTTTGTTTGATTGAAAACACAATCGAAGCGGCTGAACGCTTAAAGGTTTAAAGGCTTCTTAAGGCTTCAATCTCCGCTTTAACCGCTGACGAATAGTTTTTTCCGGCTTTGTTTTCAGACAAAGCGGCTATTCGTGCTTTCCAAAAGAACTCCCAACTCGTTCTTGGGGGGCTCTCCGTTACTCTTTGGCAAGAGTAACTAAAGTGAAATAACACAAGATCTTCAAGCTGGTCTGGATTCTCTAAATTTCGATTCAGATGTTCCGTGACGCTTAATGAAGCTACCTGAAACTTCATAGCCACCGCCGCAGACGCCGTCAGAAGCGATAATAATGCTTCGCTTGGTTGTTGAGCCATAATCTCATTTTGTGCTTCTAAATGGCTTCTAAAAAAGCCCTCTAAGGTATCTAATGATTCCGTGTTTTCAATGGCAAGAGAACTATTCAGATCTTTCATCTCCCTTTAAATACATATTTTTCATCTCTTTCCAAGAAATCATGCGCTCTAATTTTTCATCCCAAAATTTAAGCTTCATGGTCTCCCAGCAATTGCCGAGTGTCAGGGTGGTTACTTCCGTTTGCAACACTTCATTTTCGTTATGGCAGGCTTCTAGCTCATAATTTGGCACTAGTGGATTTAAATGATGCACATGATGATAACCAATATTGCCCGTAAACCACTGCAAAATTTTTGGAAGTTTAAAAAAAGAACTTCCATGCACTGCCGCTTTGGCTCGGTCCCAGTTTTCTGTCGGTTGCCAGTAACCATCTTCAAACTGATGCTGCACATAAAACAACCACACGCCTAGCACGGCCGTAAGATAAACAATCGTTAATTGAATATAAACGCCCGCCCAACCAAATAGAACAAACAAAAGAGCGAAGAGTATTAGCAACATCGCATTAGTAATCCAAATACTATTAACGACCATTTTATGCGGTCGGTATTCTTTCCAGTAAGGAAAACGATACATCAAAAAGAAAACCCACGCTGGGCCAATAATAAAGGTAGAAATTGGAAACCGATAAATGCGGTACCAGGTTTGCCCCCACCAAGATTTGGCTAAAAACTCTTGGCTCGTTAACGTAATAACTTCGCCTAAATCTTTATGATCGCTATTACCACTATGCGCATGATGCTGGGCGTGTTCCCATTGCCAAGCCCGGTACGGTGTCATAGTGATTATACTACAAACCATCCCCACTCGGTTTCGCCATTTCATACTTTTAAAAAACGAGCCATGACCACAATCATGCTGAATAATAAAAATTCGAACGCCAAACAAAGCGGCTAAAAAAGCGACCGGAAACATCAACCAAACACTGTAAGAAAAGGCCACATAGGCAACACCCCATAAAATAAAAAATGGGATAAAAGAGTTTAAAACCTGCATCCAACTCGTCCAATTATCTGGTTTTTGAAAAGCCTTTGTTAAGCCCAGCCATTTATCTGAAGTGATCTGTTCCATTGTAAAATAAAATCTAAATTCACTGCATCTTAATCCATTTAAAATCAAAGTGCATTAATTTTAGGTTTCTAAATCGACAAAAAGGCTAAAAATTACATTTTATCTGAATCCAGCTTGTTCCCACAATTTTTACAAAAGCGGGCATCAAAGTCATGTTGTGGGAAATGACAGTAAAAACAAATGTGATGCCTTTTCCCAAAAAAGTGATCAATAAACATTTTAGTAATAATCGCGGTAAATATCGCAATCACTCCTAAGCCCATAAACATCATCACCCCTGCTAAAATTTTACCCCCAACGGTCATCGGCACGACATCCCCATACCCCACCGTTGAAATTGTAACCACGGCCCACCACAAAGCCTCGGGGATGGTATCTAGCTGATCATTTACGCTTCGTTCTAAATAATAAAGCCCGCTGGCACTTAAAATCAAAGCCACAGACAGCGTTGAAGCAAAGATCTTAAGCTCATTTCGGTAATTTTTAAAAGATTTAAAAAAGCCAAGCAAAACCTCTGAGTACCGAAAAATTTTGAGCAGTTGTAAAATTTTCAAGACCCGGAAACTTCGTAAAAA
>CAJQJI010000124.1 GCA_905478675.1 Candidatus Altimarinota bacterium | reverse complement strand
CCATGCAATACCAATTTATGCCTTACCGAACCTTTAGAGCCAGTCGATAAGGCCGCTCGTTAAATCAAATCAAAAAAAGCCCGCTTCAGTGAAACGGGCTTTTTTATTAAGTTTCTACTCGCTCGATATGAGCCCCAAGTCGATTTAAATTTTCGACAAAGTCTTCATACCCTCGATCAATGTAATCAATATTGGTGACTTTAGTATAACCTTCCGCAATCAACCCAGCCAACACCATAGCCGCGCCCGCTCGTAAATCCCAACTTTGCACTTCGGCGGCCCGCAATTTTGTTTTGCCCGAAATTCGAGCTTGGTGTGGATTTAAAATTTGTACTTGAGCTCCCATTTTTTCTAATTCTAATAAATAGGTTAAACGATTCTCAAATAGTGTTTCAAAAAGTAATGAATCCCCATCACACTGAGTTAGTAATACCCCAATTGGACTTTGTAAATCGGTAGAAAAACCAGGATAAATAGCCGTTTGCACTTTGGGAATCGCTTTTAAATGAGGGCTTGGTAACACATGAAGTGCGTCATCAAGCATTTCAAATTGGGCGCCTAAACGTTTTAACAGACCGTAAAAAGAAAATAATTCTCGGTGATTTACGTTTTTAATCATTAATTCCCCTTGCGTTAACAACGCCGCAATGGCGTAGGTACCAACCAATAAGCCATCGGTTGGCACGGTAAACGTCCCCCCTTTTAGTTTTTTAGTCCCTGTAATTTTCAAATGATGCGTCCCAATGCCTTCTATTTGCGCTCCCATAGATTGAAGCATTTCCAACGTGGCACAAACATGTGGCTCCGCAGCTGAGAAATAAATTTCAGCACTATCATCTTGCCCAGCTAAAAACATACCAAGGTTTTCAGTCCCTGTCACTGAAGCTTCAGAAAGTAATAACCGATTATTCGCTAATTTTTTAAGATTAAAAGTCGCTTTTAAACTGTCTTCTGTTTCTTCGACTTCCGCGCCCAAAGTCATCAGCCCATCGGTATGAATGTTATTTGAACGCGCCCCAATCACACAGCCCCCCGGCATTAGAATTTCACATTCTCCAAAACGACTTAAAATTGGCCCCATCATTAAGAGTGACGCTCTGAATTTACGAACATCATCTAAATCTGAGAGTCGTTCTAAATCGACCGTCTTCGCCTCAATTTCTACCTTTCGTATATCTGGATAACGTTTAACCGTCACGCCAATATCTTCAAAAATAGTTAGTAAGTTATCAATATCAGTAATATTCGGCACTTCTAAAAAAGTACACTTTTCCGGTGTTAGTAAGGCCGCACAAAGCATGGGTAAAGCCGCATTTTTAGCCCCATTAATTTTAATCTCACCCGAGATTTTTGTCCCGCCTTCAATTTCAAAATAAGCTCGTGGTTTCGCAATCCGAGGCTTATCATCTCGATTCATAAACAAAATCAAATTATCCCCGCCAAGTTTATAAAGCTTCCGAATAACCTCTTCATTTTTAGGCGTGCTACTCCCATCCATCCAATGATGAATCGTTTGACGACTCACGCCTAAATTTTCGGCTAACTCTTTTGGCTTCCAACGGTGCGTATCAAGCCAGCCCCTAAAATCGGTTTTAAATTCAATATGCATGCACTCTATTCTACTCAAAAATTAACTGTAGCGTCAAATTTATTTACAAAAACATTTCAATATTTACGCGAAAGTAAAATATTATCCAAAGCAGGTGCTCTTAATAACAAAGAGTACTAAGGAGCGGCTAAGCGCACAAATAATTTTTTTCGTAGCAGTCTAAGACGTAAAAATTTGATAATCGTCACTTAAAAACAAAGCCGTTGAATAAACCGATTGCTTATAAAAAACACCGTTCACATCCCGATTAAAAAAAATAAATTTATCTCGCCCTCGATGCGGCTCATTTGATGGCGGCGGAACCTCCGCTCCATTAAGTACTTGTCGCAATACATGCGTATAGTTTTGCCATTGTCCTTGCACCCTAACGCCTTCAATCGGCAAACACTCTTCGGGTAAAACGCAAAAGTCCGAAAACGGTTCTCGCTCAATTTTAGGGACGGACTCTAACGGGTAAAGGAGTCTTTGCAGAGAGGATTCGGGCCTACGCAGGTTATCTAACATGGAACATTCGTTTTAAAACTTATATTCAAAAAAACAAAAACCACAAAATTCAATTACCTAAAAAAGTCCCTCTAATAACAAGGGACTTTTAAATGAAGAACACTTAAAGACTTAAGGCCACAAAATCATAAGCTCTACATATTGTTCAACATCGTCTTCCGCAATCACCGAGTTACCAAAACGAATTTTCCCCATATATTCCTCGGCTGGAGCTTCAAAATCAACCGAAGCCACAAAGGGAATCATATCCTCCCCAGACATAGTTTCTAGCGTATCGCCTTCGAGTGGTTCTAACCAAGAAGCAGTCCCATAACCCTCGGCAACAACGTCTTCAGTAAGTGTCATAAGCGTAATAGGAAACGAAGCTTCATGAACCCAATCGCGTCGCACCGTACCACCGACCAAAAGCGGAGCGTTAATCCGCTGACGTTCAGATAAACTATCAAGCGTTAGCACTAATCCGTTTTCATTAGAAAGTTCGCTTCCAATCGGGGCCTCTAATAACCCTTCTGAAGACAAGTTCGCCTCACCCTCCTTGGTTTCTAAAACCATTGCTTCTTCCGGCATTGAGGCTGGTGGCATTGTGCTCGTATCGGATTCTGGTTGAGCACAAGCACTCAACAATACGATTACTGAAAGTAAAAATAAATTTTTCATAATACAAAAGAAGGTAAAGGGTTATTCATTCGTTGGTTCCGCTTCGACTTCAGGCTCTACTGCTAATTCAGTTTCCCCTTCAAAACCTAAAATATCCCAAACCGATTTAGATTCTACATCAGCGGGCCGTTTTTTGTTCGCTTCACACACAATGCCATCTTTATCACGATCTAAACCGTGCACATCGTTTTCAATCCCCCCGCAGGCTTCAAACAATGTTTGCGCTTCATCTTGGTACGCAAAATTATCACAGTTAAAATTTTCTTTTTTCTCACACTCCCCAATCAACCACGTTCCGCTTTCAGTCTTGGTAATCATTGATTCTTTCACCGAACCGGTTTCGACTAATTTTCCTAAATCAACGTCGGTTCCCGACATTTCTAAACCAAACGCCACTAAAATAACGGCTATCATCGCCAAAATCCAAATTCTGAATTTTTCAAATACAAAATAACAAATAGCCAGCACAATCAGCAGGCTCAACAATACCATTAAACGCACGTTTGTACTGCGTCTTAAATTCTTGGTTTTCGACATAAAGAAGGAGGTTTAATAAATTTAACCTACACTAAACTTTCCCCACTCATCGTCAAGTCCTCTGGGACGACACTAACCGTAATAACTCGATTCCGACGCTGAAAACGCCAGTTAAGACTCAGCACCACACTACAACAAATAACCGAGAGTGAAGCGATTAAGAGCATCACAAAATCCCCCACAACAAAGAGGGCATACAAAGATCCAATTATTGAATTTAAAAGCCACACTAAATAAGTAGAACTATTAACCCCTGATTTTTCGAACCATAAATCTTTAATGGTTGGCGCGTAGGCTAAAATAGCCACCCCCCCCATGGCCGCGTAGGCAAGCAATAACAAAGACGTAAAAATTTCGGTCATAATTAAATTAACAACAAGAGAAAATGTACACTCGGATTGAACCTTTTCGCAGTTTCCTACGATATCATCAATCTCTGTATGGCTGCTTTCTTTAGGTGAAAGCAAAGTATATTTTTTCCCCAGTCGCCGGCGCCGCACAGTGGGCCCATGACACGAATCTGGATTAGCCCGAATCTAGTCTGATTTTTTACACCGTCAAATTTTTTTAAAGCTATTTAACGTCCCCCCAATAAAGCGCCGTTAATGGCCCCCAAAACATAACGTGCAAAGTTCTACCAACAGAACCGAGCCGTACTCGTTTTGGGGGCAAGCGCTATAATTTTGCGCTCTAGTGGGTCATCTCTAGTCTTCTGTAGCGGCGGCTTTTTTCTGTGAAGCCATGGCGGATAAAACCGCCTCTAAAGCCGAACGACTGGTATCTTCCGAGATACCCGCGCCCCAAACACGATTGCCTTCAAAATCCAACTCTACAAAGCTAACGGCCTTAGCCCCTGAGCCTTCGGTCATTGAGTTTTGTTCGTAGTGTTTCAAGCTAAACCCATTCAAACCCGCCTTACGCAGAGCATTCACAAACGCGTTCACCGGTCCATCCCCCACGCCTTCAATTTGCACTTCCCCCTCCGGCGTTTGCAACGTAGCCGATAAATGTTTTATCGCGCCTTCTGAACGTGTCTCATAATCAGACAATTGTAGTGCTTCTTTGTTAATAAAGTTTTCTTTAAAAATTTCAAAAATCTCTTCGGCCGTTAAACAATCACTATTTTCTGAACGAGACTGAACATGCGCATGGACCATGCTCTGCATTGATTTTGGTAAATCTATGCCATATTTGTGTTGTAACACAAACGCCGTTCCGCCTTTCCCACTTTGCGAATTAACCTGTACGGCTTCATAGTCTCGCCCTAAATCGGTAGGGTCGACATGAATATAATGCACCAACCATCGAGCCGCATTTTTAAGTTTTTCTTTCGCCGCCGTCACCATTCCATCCATCCCCTTTTTAATACTATCTTGGTGCGAACCAGAGTAAGCCGTAAACACTAAATCTCCGGCGTAAGGATGCCGAGGATGAACCGTCATGTTCGTCGTATCTTCATACATGGCTCGCACGTTCTCTAAATCACTCAAATCAATTTCAGGATCAATCCCTCGTGAATACAAATTTCCGGCCATGGTAGAAATATCACAATTACCAGCTCGCTCTCCGTTTC
>CAJQJI010000123.1 GCA_905478675.1 Candidatus Altimarinota bacterium | reverse complement strand
ACCCCTGCCCCGGTTCAAAGGTTTTACTTAAATCCATAGCGGCACTATCCAGCGTCATACCCTGTGATTTATGCACCGTAATAGCCCAAGCTAACCGCAAAGGCACTTGAGCATAACTGGCTAAAGGTTGATTGTATTCGTTTACTACACTCCACTCGCTGGGTTTAGCTTCTATTTCTCGGTCATCAAAGGTGGTGACCAACGGCCAACCGTCTTTACTAAACCCCGTGACCGTGCCTAACGTCCCGTTCATGTAGCCCGCTTCGTAATTATTTTTTACAAACATGACGTTCGCGCCCACCTTTAAGGTGAGATCATCGGGCGCCAGCACGGTCTTTCTAAGCGTTTCTACTAACTTTTTATCCCCCGTGGTGGTGGCATAAAAAAACTCTTTATCGGCTTCTAAATTTTTTAACGCTTCGGCATTAACAGTGTCTACGTCTATGTTATGCGTGTAGAGTTTTATAATATTATCGTCTGGTGGATGCTCCGCACTTTGCTCCAGTTTCTCGTATAACAAATCTTGGCTGCTATCGGTAAAATCACCTGAGCGAATCTCGTTCAAGACGTTCAACAAATCATTGTCGCCAGCTCGAAATTGCTCGGTTAAATAACAAATCTGTAAATCCGCTTCTACCCAACACGGGGCCATAAAAGCCAGCCTTTCATAACTCGGCCGACGTTCCCGGCTTACCGGCGGCAACTGAAAAAAGTCGCCACAAAAAATAACTTGAATCCCCCCAAAAGCGGAATTGTTTTGTTTAAAGTAGCGCAAAATAGTATCAACGCCTTTTAGATTCTGTGCCGACAACATCGAAATTTCGTCAATCAACAAAACTTCTACCGCTTTCATACGGTCTCGAATTGGTTTCCGTTTGGCAATTTTTTCTAAATCGTGCGGCAGAATTTCATCTTTAATCCCTAGCCCCGACCACGAATGAATCGTTTGCCCGCCAATATGCGTGGCCGCAATCCCCGTAGACGCCGTCACCGCAATGTGTACGCCGCGCTCACGCAAATAGGCAATGTACTGGTTCAACAAATAAGTTTTACCCGCGCCCGCCGAACCCGTCAAAAACACATTTTGACCCGCTTTTAAAATCTTGAGCGCCGTAGCTTGTAACATAGGTCGCCATTATGCCAAAGTCTGAACTTAAATCAACGCCTCAATTTTCACTCAAAATTCACAAACCCTTCGTCTGATAACTCTTGCAACAAACTCTCAAGCGCTGTATCAATATCGACTTCCGTTTCTACTTCCGCTTCGGCTTCAAATTGAATCGGAGTTCTAGCGACTGTTCCCGCTTTCAAGCTGGTTAGAGTATGAGTCGCGAGCGTCGTACGCCCTGTTTTTAAACGGTAAATAATTTCAGCCATTTGTCCTCGGGTTAAGTCGGACGTCAACGCTTCAATCGTGGTTGGAATCGCCCCTCGATAGGCTAAATTTCGAATGTAGCCTTCATACCAAATATCAGTGCTCGCGTTATTTTCAAACTGAAACGATTCTGAAATCATCTTGCTGGCCTCAGGAATTGAAACCGCTTGCGAAGGTTTAAACGTCGCGTCAGGGTACCCGCCTACAATATCTAAACAAGAACCCACCTGCACATACCGTTGATACCAGGCTTCAGGCATCGTATCGGTGTAAGGAAAAGCGCGTCGACACTCAGGCGTTTGTCGATATTCGGCTTCTATTAAAATTTTTAATAACTCCACTCGATTAATCGTTTGGTCTGGACGAAACGTCCCATCTTCATAGCCACTCACAATCCCTTCCCCTTTAACATACGCAATGGCTTCAGCGTGAGCATGGCTACGATTCACATCACTAAACGCGGCCAGTTCATCTTTTTTAGTACAATACGTTTCAGACTCCCATTCCGTAAAAATACCGCCTAAGGCTTGGCATTCGGCCTGCGTAGTCGCCATAAGAAATATCGTATCTTCCTCAAACTCAAGCGCGTGCGCAAGCATCGGAAAACTTAAAATCAAACTGAGCACGAATATATTTTTATTTTTCATTTTTCTTCATTTTAAAGCTTTAAAAAGGAACAAGCAAAACTTTACTTTTTAAATGGCATCCTTACGGTAAAAGGGTAGGAGATGGGAAGAGCGTGACTTGAGTTACCGGGTAAAACTTGTTCCTTGCTTTCAGTCCACTGCAATATTTACTAAGTTTTACTTAAAACATGGCTACCAAATTATTTGTTGGAAACCTTAGCTGGAAAGCTACAAACGACGATCTTCGTCAAAAATTCGAAACTTACGGTGAAGTTACTGACGCCGTTATTATCATGGAACGAGACAATCCAGGTCGCTCTCGCGGTTTTGGTTTTGTTGAATTCGCAGAAGACGCTGACGCTCAAGCAGCGATTGAAGGTCTTCACGAAGAAGAATTCATGGGACGAAACATGCTTGTGAACGAAGCTCGTCCTCGTGAAGAATTCTAAGTTAAAAACTTAATTTCAAGTTTTATGAACCACGGAGCCCGGCCGTGGTTTTTTTATAGGCAGAAAACAGGTGGTAGTTATAATCTCCTTGAATGAAAGGCATTTTAATCGGTTTGGCTTTATCCTTAGTCCTGAGCTTGGTAGGCATGATCATCCTAGCCACACGCACCTTTTATCCACGACACCGAATCGTTGCTCTAGCCTTTTTAAGTCTGGGTCTTGGCTTATTCATAGTCGAACTAATGAGTTTAAGGTACCTCCTTTTACTTGAAGAAAGGGTACTCTTAAACATTTTGTCAGAGTACAGTTTGTATACTTTTATGCTTTTAGGGTGTATTGGGTTCTACTACGTTTTTAATAAATTCATTTTTCGAGACCCCGGGCCACTCAAAAATTTATCGGTCAACGAAATTCAAACCATGATCCAGCAAGACCAAGACAACCTGCTGTATTTAAATCAAACCCTCGAAAAAATAGTGAAGAAAACTAGTTACTGGGCCAACCTAGATCCAACCCAATTATCACCAAATAATAAAGAAAAACTGCTGCAAGAATGGCAGCAATTTGTAGAAGCTTCGTTTGAAATTGATGTCATTAAACAACGCTATCGCGCTTTTTATCGCATTGATATGCTTAAAAATTTAAGCCTGCATAGTAATTGTTTTGTACTAGCCTACGCCGCCCTGATTGCTCAACATAAAAACATTCTAGCCTTAACACAAAACAGCGTCCATAATGAAGACTTGGTAACTTTTTTAAATCAATCAAACGAAAATCTCGGTTTACCGCCAAACATTTATCGACATTTAAAATTCAGGCTTACCCACCCCAAAACGCTCCTCAGGCTCAATGCCGGGCGAGCCTATTTAGCCCTACTCCGTACAAATGAAAAACAACCACTAGCTCTGATGGAAATTATTAGTACTGGGCTTAAATATTTAGACCGTCACATTACTTCGGTGCCAAAGATGATGCTCCTCAACCCGATTGAGGTAATGGAACAAAAAGCCTTTCAAACCTGGTATCCACTACAAAAACATGCGGCTGAAAAAATTAGTTATTTACGCGCCACCAGACGCGACTACTTAATTACCCCGAAACAATTAAAACCCTATTTAGATAAACTTAAACCAGGCGATATTCTGCTTCAACGTCGCGAATGGCATGCCACCAATTTAGGGATTCCTGGGTTTTGGACGCACCTCGCTTTTCATGTTGGAACCCTTGAAGAAATAGACCAAGAATTTTCGGGACTCGCCTATTTAAAAGACTTGAGTCCTCGTCAGTACTTAGAAGAAAAGTACCCCGAAACGTTTCATCAAATGAATCAAAAAATCGGTCGGTTTGCCCCCAATATTATTGAAGCTAAACGTCCGGGAGTCATTGTGTGTATTGTAGAAGAAAGTGCGCTGTGTGATTCTCTTGCCGTCTTAAGACCAAACGTTTCTAAGCTCGACAAATTTAAGGCCATTGAAAAAGCCTTTAGCTTTGTAGGCAAACCGTATGATTACACCTTTGATTTTAGAAACGATGACGCCCTACTTTGTTCTGAAGTAATTTACAAAGCCTACCAAGACGCGGCTAAATTTAATTTAAAAACCGAACTGGTTAATGGCCGTCCTATTTTCCCCCCCAACAAACTCGCCCAAAAATTTAAAGAACAACCCCCCGACAACCAAGAACTAGAATTTGTTTTTTACTTAGAAGGCAATGAAAGTACACAAAAAGTAAAAAGCCGCTCAGCCGAAACGTTTAGTCACACTTGCACGCAACCAAAGTGGTATATTTTAAATCAATACGTTTCGTACAAAAAAAAGTTTAGTCGTGTTGTGTCTTAATTTTGTCGACCGTTAAAACGGTTTGAGTGACCAAAGCAATCGTCTCTAAAATATCTTGCGTATTACACATTTCTACACTTTGATGGATATGCCGCGTCGGAATACAAATAGAACCAGTAATAGCGCCGCCTGGCACCATTGATTGAATCGCCGCGGTATCATTAGAGCCCCCAGGCACCACGGCTAGTTGGTATTTTATTTTATTTTTAGTCGCCACCGAAGCCCAAAAATCTAACAAGCGACGATCTCCAATTGAACCACTATCAAGGGCTTTAATACCCACCCCATCACCTAAGCGCGTACCTGTATCTTGGGCTGGAGCCCCAGGCGTATCGTACGCTACAGTAGTATCTAAACCAATCCCAACTTCGGGCGCTACATGATGCGCCGCCACCTTAGCT
>CAJQJI010000122.1 GCA_905478675.1 Candidatus Altimarinota bacterium | reverse complement strand
TGCAACTTTGGTGGGGGAGTTGGGCTTTGGCCTGGGGGGCTACCTTACTTTTTGTTACTAATTTGGTGGCGATTTTAGCCGTGGGGGTGATTTTATTTATTTTTTATGGCTTTAATCCGCATCGAAACGAAACGGAGTCTTCGCTTAAAAAGCTAGGGTTTTTATTTGTGATGCTGCTAGGGCTTTGGTTTGTGTTAAGCTATAATTTACAGCAAATTCAACAGCAACGTTTAGCGGTTAAAACAGCTCAAACTGAAATTCAAACGATTGTTTCAGAGCGCATTCCCGGATCACATATTAAAAATGTGAATCTACGTGAAGACGAAGACGCTTTAGTGGTGACCGGAACATTGTATATTTCTGAAGCACAAACGTTGTCACGTGAAGAATTTAACGAAATTGAAGCGGCTGTTTCAGCACAACTAGAACGTCAGATCTATTTAGATCTGGATTTAGTAAGAACGCTTAGTTTTAAGAGTAGTAATTAATTCAGGATACACTGATTACGCTTTTAGAGTGGGAGATCGCTTACCCGACACTCCCTTCCATTTCTAATTCAATTAAGCGATTCAATTCGCCGGCATATTCCAGAGGCAGTGTTTTTACAATCTCATCTAAAAATCCGTTTACAATCATCCCTTTAGCGGTTTCTTCGTCAATACCTCGAGACTCAAAATACAGCAATACCTCGTCTGAAATTTTACCAGCCGAAGCTTCATGATTGACTTGGGCGGAGTCATTCTCACACACGATATTCGGAATAGTATCGGAGACTGACCCGAGATCATCGAGCATTAAAGCGTCACATTCAACCGCTACCATGGCTCGGTCCGCCGTTGGTTTAATATCAAGTAGCCCACGGTAAGTAGAAATCCCACCGCCTTTCGAAAGACTCTTAGAAACCACTGAAGCTCGGCAGTCTTTCCCGACAATAGTAATTTTAGCGCCAGTATCTTGGTTTTGCCCCGCGTTCGCAAAGGCCACGCCTAGATGATCAGCGCGAGCGCGGTCACCGGCAAGCACTGAAGCCGGGTAAAGCATGGTTGTCCCAGACCCGAGGTTTCCGCCAATCCATTCCATTCGGGCATCGTTTTTAACAATAGCACGTTTGGTATTTAAGTTATACGTATCTTGGCTCCAGTTTTCGACAGAACTATAACGAGCCCGTGCGCCATCCGCGACAAATACTTCAACGCCACCCGCGTGCAGTGAATTTTCACCAAACTTAGGCGCACTACAACCTTCAATGTATTCAACACTCGAGCCTTCTTCGACCACAATTAAAGTGTGTTCAAATTGACCTCCGTTTTTGGCGTTCATTCTAAAGTACGCTTGGAGCGGTTGGGTAATAGTCACGCCTTTAGGGACATACAAGAACGTACCGCCTGAGAAAATAGCGTAATGTAGCGCGGCAAATTTATGATCGTTAATTGGAATACACTTTGTAAAATATTTTTTTACGAGTTCTGGGTGATTGGCAATAGCGTAATCAAAGTCTTCAAAAATAACGCCTTGATCGGTCCATTCGTCTTTTAAATTATGGTACACGGTTTCACTGTCGTACTGAGCTCCAACACCGGCTAAAACCGCTCGCTCGGCTTCGGGGATTTTTAGGCGTTCAAAAGTTCGTTTAATATCATCGGGTACGTCTTCCCATGATTTCTGATTTTTTTCACCATCGGCGGTGGCGAAAAAACGAATTTGGCTTAAATCGAGCTTCGATAAATCTGGGCCCCAGGTGGGCATGCTGCGTTTTTCAAACTCCGCAAAAGCGTTGAGTCTAATTTCTAGTACCCAATCAGGTTCATTTTTTTCGGCTGAAATCTGACGAATTAATTTTTCGCTTAAACCCTTCTCATAATTATCAATATAACTTTGATCATCGGCACGATCTAAATCGTCTCGGGTAATTTCATCGAAAGCCACAGCAGAGTCACTCATTAAAAGTTTATAAAGTATTAGGCAATAAATTGTTTACAAAGCGTAATTGAATATTTTTCTCTTGGTTAACTTCAATAATAAAGGCGCGGGTAACCGCACTTCTGATGGCAAAAAAGTCGTTAAAATCAACTAATAATTTACCGCGTAACAAAATTCCATTGGCTTGTATTTCCCAAAAAATACGAGGTTCTAGATCTTCATCCGAAAGACCTTTTTTTATAAATTGAGCTCTTTTTTTAACAATAGAATTTTTATATTTGGCTTGTTCGGTTTCTAGAATTTTTAAAAGAATTATTTCGGCTTTTTCAATGTCCGAACCTTGTTCTAAATAAAAATCCCATTTTAGAAAGGTGTAGTTAAACAGCTTTGACCAGTTTTCTAAAAACTCTTCAAATATTTTTTTGTTAGGAAAAGTCAGGAGCCGACCAGTTTGCCCCGACATCCCTCCTTGACGCACAATTGTGTTAAACGGATTAATTTCTACCACCGTTCCCCAGAGCGTTCCAATGTGCAGGTAATGGCCGACTTTATAGCCGTCTTTCGTTCCAATAATAAGCCAGGCAATGACCGACAAAATAACGTCACGCAGGGCAAAGGCTAAGGCCGTGGCAAAGATGGCGAAATAGGGAAGGGCTTGGATCAGTTGCGAGAAGAACACCAGCAGAATGGCAATAACCGTAATAGTGTTAATGACTAACCGGATGAGTTGGAGAATAAAAGCGTTTCGCTGCGGCGTAAGATAAAAGTGAAGTCGCTTAAAAACGAGCGCAACAATCCATTTAATAAGTATTGAAAGTAACCAAATGCCAACCACAAGAACAATTTTTTTTACAAAACTTGCGGCATAACTTTTAAGCCGTATCTGACTTTTACTCAGTTCGTCTTGAAGTCGAGTGATATCATTTTGAAGGGCTTGTTCTTTTGTTAATTCACCTTCAGCTAAGTCTTCAACTAAAACGGCTTGAAGTGTTTCTAGATCAGTTTGTTGGGCGGCTAAATTCGCCAGAATTTTTAACTGGTCTTGTTCGAGGGCCTTAATCTGTTCTAAATCTGCGTCACTGGGGGCTTCATTGGCTTCTAAATTTTGCAGCGTTTTGTTTAAAGATTCTAACTGTTGTTCTGTCGCCAGTAGGTCTGCGGCGGCTTGCTCAATTTTTTCTTGCTGAGCGAGGTTACTCGCATCTAAAACTTGGAGCTCTACTTTTTTACTATCAAGCTGATCAATTAATTCATAATAGGTTTTAATTTGTCCTAAAATAAAATAATTAGCCGGATCGGTAGCACTTTCGACTAAGTCGGTCACCGGGTTGGCTTTAACAGTGCCAATATTAAAAAGACTGAAGCTAAGCATGAAAGCGCTAAGCCATAAAGATCTCATTTATGATAGTACGTTTAAAGAACTCGCTCGTTTTACATGGGCATCAAACCCGTTGGCTTGAATTTCTTTAACCAACTCTGGACCACCAGATTTTAAAATCTGGCCGTTCCCAAAAATGTGTACATGGGTTGGTTTTACCTCTTCAATAAGTTTGTCTGAATGGGTCACTAAAATAACAGACTTCGACTTGTCGGTTAAAAACTCACGGAGCGTTTTTCCAATTTGACGAATGGTATCAATATCAATCCCTGAATCGATTTCATCGAGAAACGCACACTGCGCATCGAGGGTCATTAAAGACGCCATTTCAATTTTTTTTCGTTCTCCACCAGAAAAACCAAGATTGGTTTCACGGTCTACAAATTCCGCGGGGAGTCGTAAATCTTCTAAGGTTTGCTCAAGGCTTCGTTTGAATTTAAAGCTAGAAGTGAATTCAGGGTCTAAGGCTTTTTTAGCCGCAAATAAAAAATCTTTTACGCTAACGCCATCAATTTCAGGCGGGGATTGAAAAGTAAAAAAGAAACCCGCTTGGGCTCGTTCGCTTGGTTCTAAGTCGTCAAAAGCTTCACCATTGAAAATAATTGAACCCTCGGTGCGTTCATATTTATCATCCCCGAGTAGGACTCGGCCTAAAGTTGATTTTCCACTACCGTTTGGTCCGAGTAGAATATGCACTTCGCCCGGATTAACGGTTAAATTTACGCCTTTTAAAATGAGCGTTTCTTCAAACTGTGCGTGTAAGTTTTTTATCTCAAGCATTAGATTTTGGTATACCTTAGTAATGTGTCACTTTTATACTTTTTAAGCCTTTCAAGTCAAAGTAACCGTCGCCTGTTTTCGGAATAAAAATAAAACAATCACTAAGATTCGTGGCTCGCTTAAAAATATGCTATAATGAATTGATTCTTATGCATCGATTTAAAAATTGGCTGAGCGAAATATTTAATAACCACGAGTCGGTGGCTGGTAAATGGGTTGGCTATTTTTTAGTGGTCCTGATTATTATTTCTATCAGTTTGTTTGTGATTGAAACAACCCCGATTGGGCATCAATACCTTCAATACTTTCATTACTTTGATTTATTTGTCGTAACGGTGTTTGCCATTGAATACTTAATTCGGCTTTATATTGCGCCAAGACGGCGAAACTTTGTGTTATCACCGTTAGCGTTACTCGATTTGTTTGTGATTCTGACCTTTTATTTATCGGTCAGTAATTTTACGTTTTTACGAAGTTTCCGGGTCTTGAAAATTTTACAACTGCTCAAAATTTTTCGGTACTCAGAGGTTTTGCTTGGCTTTTTTAAATCTTTTAAAAATTACCGAAATGAGCTTAAGATCTTTGCTTCATGC
>CAJQJI010000121.1 GCA_905478675.1 Candidatus Altimarinota bacterium | reverse complement strand
AATTATTGGTATTCATGGAAAGGAGCTCAAATAATCAATTTCACATATTCTAAAAATGAATGTTCGGTTTATCAAAACCCGAGCATGCGGAGCCTGCACAGGTTTTGTGATTTCCATAAAAGAATCATTTAGAAAAAGTGAAATTTCGGTTGTTCCATTATATCCAAAACTAAAACAATAATTGTCTCGTTAGAGACAGAAAATTTTTTGGCGGTTTTTCGGGTTTTCTGAAAACGCGAATATTGAATCTGGACTAATAATAAAAAACCAACACTAACCATGGGTCGCACCTGATGTTTTCGCTTCGCTCAAACACAAGTAAACCCGGTCGTTAGGTGAGAATAATTATTAAAACTAAACGACTAGAACATGAAACGGACAAACATTTTATATCTACGCAAAGTTGCCGTTCATTCAGGAAATGAATTTTGAGTCATATAGAAAATCAGATCTACAAAATAGAATTTTATCTTCGCTAATTAACCATTGGATCCGAACAATATAAAAGCCTATTACAGGCACTAACAACAATAAAAAACACCTAACCATGGGTCGCACCCGATGTTTTCGCTTCGCTCAAACACAAGTAAACCCGGTCGTTAGGTGAGAATAATTATTAAAACTACACGACTAGAACATGAAACGGACAAACATTTTATATCTACGAAAAGTTGCCGTTCATTCATGAAATGAATTTTGAGAAAGACAGAACATTAGATCTACAAAATAGAATATTTAACTGAAGTGTAATTTGGTTCTTATCTTCGCTAATCAACCATTGAATCCGAATAAAATATAAATCTATTACAGACGCTAATAACAATAAAAACAACACCTAACCATGGGTCGCACCCAGAAGTGTTCGCCATCTTAGAGTCACTCAGGCAAAGATACACCGAATCGCAAAACCCTTCCGCATAAACGTTTTGGTATCAAATTACTCCGAGCAATACTCTCATATTTGATCTGATCCGGGCAGGAGTAGATTACAAGACCCTTGCTTTGCGTGCGTCTTTAAATTAGCCTTATTTGTCTTGTTTAATAGCGTCATCTAGTTCTTCTACGGAGGCATAGCGTAGGAAAAAGAACTGGATCATCTCCATTTGTCTTCGGGTTGGTTTTTTGCCACACACGTCGAATAACATGATGGCGGCGATAAGAGCGCAGTACATTTGAATAGCTACGCCGTTAGAGGATTCAGCTAATAATTTCCGACAGCCCATAATCGACTTAAGCCACTTAAAAAAGACTTCGATTTGCCAGCGCTGACGATAAATTATACTTATGAGAGCCGCATTAAGTTTTTCGGGGGGCTCAGAGGTGACGAGCAAAATTTCTTTATCTTGAAAGGCACCCGTTCGTACCAATCTAATCGGGTCGAGATTGCGATCGGTGTCTCCCAGGTAGACAAGCTGATCAGAAACAACACCTTCCTTACGGTCTTGATCAGTGACTTCATACTCTTTAATGACAGTGATTTTAGGCTTGTTACGAATCCGTATCGTAAACAAAGCGCCACGCTTTGTGAGTTCACCGAAATAACTGTAATCCAAGCCGTAATAGCGGTCACAAACATACATAACGCCAGGCTGAACCATTTTGAGTAAAGCTTTGCGTTCACAGCTATTTCCCGCGGTAATAACGGCGTCTACTGCACATTGCTTGAGTAGTGAGAAACCTAAATGGAGTTTTGCGGCCTTGTGATTATCGTCGATCCATTCCGCCCATAAGACACGCGTCAGTGTTTGAAATAAGGAGCCGTCGACGGCTACCAAATCCTTAGCGGCAGCCAATATAGTTTTGTTTTTGAGCTTATCAGACCCGACTTTAGCCGCCAGTTTTTGCACAAGTGACTGCAAGGCGTTTGAATCAAAGACATGCTGAGCTTCCGAAAAACTTCCAAGGCTAATGTTACTAAAGGTCACATGCTCTTGAACTTTTTTCAAATTGCTGGCCGCGCACAGTCCACGCATTGACTTTACAACAGGGTTAAAAAGTGTAAAAAGAATTGCTGACGCGTAATCGAGGTAGTGCAATTTACGGCGTGGATCATCCTCCGAGGAATGTCGGGGATGATGCGTAAGCTCCTTGGTAACAGACTTTCGGAATTCGCCAAGTAAGCACCAGCGCTTCAGATCTCGTTCTTCTATTTTCTTTATCTTGCTCATATCCAAGAAGATAAAGCTGAATTCCGATAATAAAAGTCATTGTATCTAGCTGTATATAAGGGAGTTACACTCGTTCCAATCCGGCCTATCACAAGGCCCCATAGGTCTAGATTTTGATCTTGAAGTCAGCAAGCAACCCTGTTTAGGCTATACGAGTGACTACGGTGCAATAGGAGCCACGATAGGTTTACTAATAAGAAAATTGCGATTTTTGACTCTCTTGTGGGAGTACTAAAAAAGATTCAACTTTTTTCTTCTCTGTCACTCATATGATTAGAGCATTTTAGATGCCGAACACTTCTGCAGCAAAACTATATGAAATAACTTTTTTTTCTGCTAAAATATAAAAACCTATCCAATTATAAGAAAAAATGACTGAGAAAACAATGAAAGCATTACTCTTACTAAGCTTAATTTTCCTACCGGGCTTCATTTCCGCACAGCCCTATCTTTTTTGTAATGATCATTACTTTTGTAGCCACGAATAAGCTTGGGCACATCATCTAGATCATTTTCCGGGACTTGAGGCACTTGCATTTTCATATCTTTATAAAGATCAAAGTATTTTTTCGGCGCCACCAGAGGAACATGCGGGCGAACATACCCCACAGCTAGAAAAAAGGGCTCGTCCTTAAACTTATCGAGAAGTTCAATAGCTCGGTCAGTCGCCATACCATCCGCCTGAGTTGAATCACCACCTTTTGTGGCAACTGACTGAAAAGTTTGTGACCCCTTGTCTCCCGGTGACCAGAAATGGCTCTCGCCCTTTTCATGGTGCTCCGGTGCTTGAATATCTACCGTTTCATCCCATGAATAAGGATCATCTCTACCCGGTAAACCTTCAATTATATCCATGGGAATTCGCATGTGATAAATCTTACTGACCCTTGCCGTTTTGTAGCCCGCTTTTTTGAATACCTGCGAAACCGTAACAACATTGGGCATACTCTCTCGCAGAGATCCGTGATTTCCCAACGTCTT
This sequence comes from Candidatus Altimarinota bacterium, assembly GCA_905478675.1. Classification (GTDB taxonomy): domain Bacteria; phylum Patescibacteriota; class Gracilibacteria; order UBA4473; family UBA4473; genus JAACPJ01. Next base: position 1 of record CAJQJI010000121.1, on the reverse strand, counting down.
A
>CAJQJI010000120.1 GCA_905478675.1 Candidatus Altimarinota bacterium | reverse complement strand
TGGGGAAGCCTTCGTTTCAACGGCCTAAAACTTAGAAAGCAGATTTAATAAAGCCTCTTTATCGTCGTCTTCCGCGACTTTATTGGGGCGTTCAAAATTACATTTCAAGCACACGTGAATAATACGATGTGGTAAACCAGATTTTAGCTCTAGGCGGGCGGGTCTCATTTTCCCACCACAGACTGCCGCTCTGTCTCCAGGGTTCACATCAACATGCTTTGAATACAAGCACTGGGTACAATGATTTCTGCAGGTACCAACCGCATCCGGCACCTTCGCCGCGCAATTTTCGCACAAAAACCCTTCATTACGGTGAGTAAAACGTTTTGTCATCATTTTTAGTCTAGCCAAGACTCAAAAATATTCTAACATTGTCTGCGTGAAATCCCCTACTTTGCTTGATGTGCGAATCGACGACCTAAACCACCATCAGGTTTTGGCTCGTTTGGAATCCTTTTTAGAGGAAAAAAAATTCAATCATATTGCGACCGTAAACCCGGAATTTTTGGTTGAAGCGCATAAAAACAAAAAATTCAAAAACCTGCTAAATACTACATCTCTAAACGTTTGCGATGGATTTGGTATCACTTTTTGGACAAAATTTTTATACAAAAAAGAAATCCCACGTATGACCGGTGTTACCCTGGCAGAAGAAATCTGCAAACTGGCCGCGAAACACAAAAAATCAATCTATTTTTTAGGCGGTTTTGAAGTCGCTAAAAAAGCCGCTACGTTCATGCAGTCTAAGTACCCAAACTTAATTGTAGTAGGCGCGGAAGATGGGGCCCCTGAAACCATTAGTAAAAACCTTAAAAGCGCTCACCCAGATATTTTACTAGTGGCTTTTGGTGCCCCGGCCCAAGAATTTTGGATTGATACCTTTAAAGCCGATTTAACCAACACTAAAATAGCCGTTGGCATTGGCGGTACTTTTGATTTTTGGGCTGGTAAAACCACTCGAGCTCCGCGCCTGATGCAAAAACTAGGCCTTGAATGGTTGTGGCGACTAATCACTCAACCCAAAAGAGCCAAACGCATTTATAACGCCGTCGTTGTTTTTTCATCTCTAGTCTTAAAAGAGCGTTTCATTAAATAAAGAGGTTTATCATTCCCCTTGAAAAAATTTTTCTGAAAATACTTACGAACTGAACGTAAAATTTATAACTGTCTGAGCGAAGCGAGTTTTATAAATTTAGTGAAGGCGTAATTTATTTTCAAAAATTTATTATTAGAGAGCCCTTTTTTCTTTCTTTTTTAGGCAAGCAAAGAAGAAAATAAAATTTACTCAAAAAACTATAAACATCAGATTCTAGACGAGTCAGAAATTTAAAAAAGCAAGCCTACAGTCCGTCTAATTCCGATAAAATATCGGCTTCCGCTTCCGCTTCTTGCGCTTGAATTTTAGCCTCACGCGCTTTTAATGCTGCTTGTTCCGCTGATCTTTTTTGAGCCATTTCTTCGGCTTTTTTTGCCGCTTCAACCGGATCAATTTTTGGTTTTTTACCATACTTAGCATCAATCTCGGCTAACTTAGCACGCTCTCGGGTTAAAATATCACGCAGCTTATCAATTTGAGCCGTGTTCATCACTTCATACAGGTTGAACCAATATTGACGCTCTTCATCTTTCATCGATTCCGATTTCATAATCAAATCAATCAGCGCTGGATCATTCTGTGTTAACTTGGCTGGAATTCGGAAATCAGCCAAAGTTTTCCCCGTTGGGGTCGTTACTTGCGTAGTCGTTGTAGTATCAGTCATGATTTCAAAGTATTATAGCAGAGTTTGAGGTAAATGTTAAGAATTTCTATCCCTTAACCAATCAAAGAACGCTTCTGCATTCTCAACTCGATTATCTCTTAACCATCCGCCTTCCACTAGATAACCACCAGAGCTAAACCATCGGTCATTAGCTTCAAACGCCTCGGATTCATCGTCAATAACTCCGGTTAAGTCGGTAATTCCAGCCGTATCTAAATCCGCTCCAAAATTAATCAAATCTTCGTGCGTCATTGTGTACGTTCCCCAGAAACCAGAATCCAAACTCAGCATAGAAACAAAAGCAGGCGAAATTTGACCATTTTGGCTGATCAAGCTGGATGGAATACCTCCATTCGCCTCAATATCATCCAAGTTAAATTTATCTCGGTGATCATTAATAACTGGAAAAGCATTAGCGAATCGCTCAAGACTCATATCATTAATAGCTTCTTCTAAAGCCCCTACGTCATCTTGAATTTCTCGAATTGCGGCTGAAAGAGTTTCGGCATTTATTTCGTCAATATCTAAACTCGTGACATCCCAAAACACATCCCAATTATCCCATCTTTGCCCAACAGAGGCGCCTAAAACACCACCACCAATAGCTCCAATAATTTTACCTAGTGGGCTTGGAATCGGCAGTCTGGCTCCCATTTTAACACCTAACCAAAATCCGGCCATTCCACCCGCAGCGCCTTCTGCTACTTCAACATCTCGCATGCCATTAATTCCATCCGCTCCAGTCAGGCCAGACATAAGCGATTCAAATTCATAGCTCATGGCTAGACTCCCATCCGGTTCAATCGCAACATTAATACCATCCTCTCTTGAAGTCGCATCTCCAAAATGTTCAACTAAAAATAGTAAATCATTAAGCTCTAGACCTTTATTTAATAAAGGGGCCGCCTGCGGCGCTTCACTCAATAAAGATGTAATTTGCGTCAAAGATCGAACCTCATCATTACTTAAATCTACCAATTCAAGTGCTTGTCCATTATGAACGATGGATATTTCTGGCGCCGTATCACCAAGTACCTCTCGGTACGCTGCTAATAAGGTTTGGTATTCACTTTGCTCTGCTAAATTCCCTTCTCTCTCTGGGTCTTCTGGATCCTCTGGGTCTTCTGAAGAAACCCCGTTACGACGAGCTATTTCATCTTTAATGGCTTGCAGATCCTCTCCATTAATTTCTGCCTCCGTTTTGTCTTCTTCCGCACCATCAAAATAATCCATAATTTCGTCCGGGATCATCATGATAAACTGGTAGAACATTTTCATTAGCGGGTGCATATCCAGCGTTTTAAACCATTCTTGAAAATCATCTGCCATCGATAAATCTCCTCCGACTGATTCTCTTAAATAGTCATAATACTGACTCGCAAAATCTTTATTTCTAAAAAATTTCGGCACGGTTTCCATTTTACCTTCTAAGGCTCTTAGTTGTTCTTCCGTCATCTCTGCCGGATTTTCTGGAATTAGCACAAAACTCGAAGCGAGTTGTTCGTACGTTAAAGTCGCGGTTAACGTATCTACTTGTCGACTCACCAAATGGTCAATATCACCAGAAGAAGCGCCAAGACTCGCATACGCCTCACTAATCGCAGATCGACTCGTAAAGACTTCACTTAAAAAAGAATGTTGTGATAACGGCGTAAAACTAAACTGAGCCAAGTTTCCAAAAGCATTCCCAGCGGCATCTCCAACCGAACCAGCCGCACGGCCAAGCGCTTGGGTAGAACTTTGACGAACATTTAACGCCTCTTCTGCTAGGCCAGACTCAAAAGCCGACAAATCATCATTCCCCATAGTCGACATCAATTGGCGACTCTCTCTTAACCATTCATTAAAAGACGTGCGCACTTTTTGGGCCATCAACGCTCTTAAACGAGTCATTTTAACTTCAGCTGTGCCGCCTTCGGCTTCCACTTGAGCCACTAAGCTCGCTAATTGTAAATCTGGCGCCGTTAAAAAATCTGCCTGATCAGGCGTAAACCCAGCGGCTTCGCGCGCTTCATTAACGACCGCCGCAGATTCTTCAGCGGCCACAATGCCCGATTGCATGAGATCTTTTAAATCTGTAAAAATAACCTCTGTCATCCCATTGGCTAGAGCCAACATAGAAGCCTGAGTCTCACCACTATAAAACTGAGCCATAAATCGAGTATCGGTTTGAAACTCATCGAGAGTCCAAGCCTCTAAACGGGTTGGATCTTCCAACATTTGATTTAAACGAGTATCTAGTTCCAAAATTTGCTCAAACTCAGTATGAGTCATTTCAGATAAACGAGTCACATTAATTTCTGTATTAGTTTGATTCGCTAAATTTGTAAGCTCTGCATCAAACCCTGCCCCAAGTAAAGCACGTGCAATTTCTTGCCCCGCAGCGGTTTGCGCCTCGAGTAAATCTCGAGCTCTTTCTTGTTCGGCAGCGTTGATTCTATCGGTCATAGTTTAATTAATTAGCGGCGGGCGTTCGGGCCTGTAACCAAGCAATAAAGGTGTCTTTATCTTTCATCGCATAATCCAATTGAAATGTTCCATCACGTACAACTCTAAAAATCGTATCAGCATTATCCTCTGATCCATTCCAGTTTGTTTCACCCAGACCTCGATCTATGTCTAAATAACCGCCTACCGCATCCAAGAAACCCGTATCATTAGAAAAGCTAAGTTCTGAAAATGCCGCTATATTGTTTTCAATAATACCTAGATCCGCCATAGAAAGTGGCGATCCTTCAATAACTCCAAACAGGCTTGTTAGGGCTGGAATAAGCGTTTCTCGATCCGCATTAACAAACAACGCATCTGGAATATTTTCTAAAGGCACTGAATTTTCCAACACACCTTCTGGTAAGCCTAATGCGCTTAGTTCCGCCGCTCTAGTTTCTTCAGCAACTCTTTCTATTTCCGCTCTATTAAACGCATCTATCGCAGTTTCTAATCGCTCATTAAAGTCTGTCGCGGGTTCAAACGAAATTTCAGTACCTTCTTTTCCAAGAGTAATACCGGTTTCGGTTATGTTCTCAATCGCATTAGTCGGTAAGTTCGCTATGGCATTAAGGGTTTTGTAACCGAGTCCTTTTTGTAAAATCAATTCCGCTTTTTCTGGCGACACTAAACCTTTAATCGATGTTTCAAGTGCTTGAACGTCTTCTAATTTAAAAGTAGCGTTTTCGGTTTTCGCCAAAAAGTTCTGCGTTTTGGTCTCGCTATAAACTTTAGGGGTTACCTCCATATCATAAAACTCCTCAATTACAGGGGCTCCATCAGCCTCAAAATATTTTTTTATGGCGGCCAGGCGCTCTACTTGTCGTTGTTCTTCTGGCGTTCGGTTATGCTCCGCCGCTCTAATTTTTAACGCTTCTTCTTCTCGAGCGACTCTTTCGGCATCTGTCTCTGTTTTGTCTGCGTCGCCCTCTGTGCCTTGTCCGGTTAAAGACTTAATCGCCTCAATAAAAGGTTTTAGCATTTCAATAATATTGGCCAACTGCATTTTAAGGGCAATCGTACTCAAGGTGCCTTCATCTCCGTTTGCTTGTTCTACCAAGTAATCATTAAACGAAATTCGGGTGGCATCCGGTTCCAGCATAGCGGCTTTCCACGCTTCATACTCGGTTGAAAACATTGACTGCATTGAGTCTGGCACGCCATCAAACAAAGCTTGCAACGAACCATTTAAAGCTTCTTCTGAAACCGGGCCTCCTTCCGAAGGGTTTGGTGCCGGATTTGGATTAGGCAAATCACCTAGTTGCTCAGCAATAATTTGGGCTCGTTCTTCCGCATCAGTTTTGCCTTCTAAGGCTGATTTTAAAGCCATAACAACCTCTACTTGTTCTGCCGATAAATAAGTACCATCATTTAAAGCTCTATAATCAGAATTATTATTCAGTGCCGTCATGACGTCTTCATTTTCAGTGACCCATTTAACCGCCGGAAAAGATAACTTAATAGCCTCAATTTGCTCCGCCACTCCAGGGTCTCCTAAAATAGAGAGCATAGACTCTAAAGAAAAATCACTATCAAGTGTTTTTAAAACATCCTCGGCTTCGGTCAAAAACGCCGTCAATTCTGCTATTTTTTCAGGCGAAACTTCTGGCGCTGGTGCCGGGCCGACGGCTAAACTAAGTTCATCAGCAAGCCCCAACTGTTGGGCCAGCCAAATACCTTCTTCTGAATTAAAAGGGCCACCAATAGCGGCCTCAAGATTATTAATCAAGCCTTTAATTTCAGCTTCAGAAGGGTTATCAGCTAAAAACAAATCAACTTCTGTTTTAGCGGCCGTAATAGCGGTAAATAAATCTTTATCATTTACATCCACACTGCTCGCATGTGTGTCTAAATCTACTCGAGTAAACTCTTGTTGTTTTAAACTCTCTGTTGCGGCATCCGCATCAAGTTGCGCTTGCACATCACCGATTTCGTTAATTTTATTTAAATTAGCCATTTTATTCAGGGGTAACGTTAGAAGTATCAACACCGTGCTCGTTAAGTTGGCGCACTAGGTATTCAAACTTAGAAACTATCTCGAGCTTCCGTTTGTTATCAAAGTCGTACATCGGTTCTGTTTGAGCCATCGCTATAAATTTTTAAGTTTTTCATCGAAAGCTTCCTCGAATTCTGCAAATTCGTCAGCTTCGTGCTTCTTAATTTTTTGGTTTAAATCCGAAACTTCATCCATACTAGCAACCGTGCCCCCAAACGCGCTTTTGCGTTTTTGGCTTTTTGAACCGCGGTACCAACTAGTTTTAAAGAATCTATTCATAAACTAAAAATTCTGATTATTATACCATAGCAAAGGCTAAAAAACAAACCTCATGGATAAAGCGCAAGCTCAAACCCAAATTGATTTATTGCGAACTAAAATTCGTGAGGCGAACTATGCCTATTTCACCGAAAATCGTGAAGTTGTCCCCGAAAGCGTGCGCGACCAACTCAAACAAGAACTTATCGCACTAGAAACGCAGTATCCAGATTTAATCACCCCAGACTCCCCCACCCAACGGGTAGGCGCGGCACTAGACGGAAAACTCCCCAAAATCACTCATAAAAATCGCAAATATTCGCTGGGTGATGCCTTTAATGCTGAAGAATTAACCGAGTTTGATGAACGCGTAAAACGCTTTTTAAAAGTGGATCAAATCGAATACAGCTGTGAACTAAAAGTAGATGGCTTAAACATTACCCTGTGGTATGAAAACGGAAGGCTCCAAAAAGCTATTACTCGCGGCGACGGTTTTACTGGCGAAGATGTAACCCATACCATTCGAACCTGCGAAAATTTACCCCTCACCTTAGAAACAAAAGTTGATCTTGAAGTCAGTGGTGAAGTTTTTATTAGCAAATCAGACTTTAAAAACATTCAAAATGCGCAAGAAGCTCAGAGCGAAAGTTTTAAAAATGCTCGTAATTTAGCGGCGGGCAGTGTTCGCCAACTAGATCCTAAAATAGCCGCCCAGCGTCATTTAAAAATATTCTTATATGAACTAGGTGATAATAATTTTTCAACTCAACCAGCAGACCAAACGCAAATATTTAAAAGCTTTGACACCCACCATTTACCACACCAACCAGACAGTAATTTCACTGTACATCAAAACATAGAATCTGTGATCAAGTTTTGTGAACAATGGAGCAATCCAAAACACCGAGAAAAACTAAACTACGACATTGATGGCATTGTTATTAAAGTGCACCGATTAGACTATCGAAAACGTTTAGGGTTCACCGCCAAAACGGCTAAATATGCCATTGCGTTTAAGTTTCCCGCGGAAGAAAAATTTACGACTTTATTAGACGTTCAGTTTCAAGTTGGCCGTACTGGTGCCATTACCCCGGTGGCCATTCTAGAACCAGTTGATTTAGCCGGCTCTACCGTAGCGCGCGCCACCCTGCACAACCGAGAAGAAATTGAACGCAAAAACGTTAAAATTGGCGATCAAGTTATTATTCGCAAAGCCGGGGATATTATTCCTGAAGTGCTAGAACCCCTTTTAGATTTAAGAACCGGCCAAGAAAAAGAAATTCAATTTCCAACCCACTGTCCAGAGTGTCACATGGAACTTGATTTAGAAGAAACGGTCGCCCGTTGTGAAAATTTAAACTGCCCGGCTCGGCATCGGCAAAGCTTATTTTATTTCGCCAATACGCTGGATATTGACGGACTCGGTCCAAAATCAATCGAAGCTATGTTGGCACTAAACTTAGTACATACGCCAGCCGATTTTTGGAAACTAGAACCGCTTGATTTAGCCACCTTGCCAGGGTTTAAACGCAAAAAAATAGAAAACTTATTAGCCGCTCTAGAAGCTAAAAAGAAACTTACTTTAGCTGAAATTTTCACCGGGCTTGGCATTAGATTAGTTGGCGCCGAGAACGCAAAAATATTTGCGCGCTATGCTAAAGAGCACTGGCAGTCCCCTACAATTAAACAATTTAATAAATCTCTTACAAACCTAGAGGCGAGCCAATTATTAGATGATTTTATTCACTTAGATGGTGTAGGCGAAAAAGTAGCCCTAGCCATGACAGATTATTTAAGTCTAGATAGTACACAAAATTTGTTCA
>CAJQJI010000119.1 GCA_905478675.1 Candidatus Altimarinota bacterium | reverse complement strand
CGAATCTCAACCTCAGATCTTATTTGAACATGAGAAACTTCAAAATAAACAAGAAAAAAGAGAATTGTTATTAAAGTTTAATACAGCTGTTTTATACTTAGAGCAGGAAAAATATCTACATGCAATTAAACTATTAAAACAATCATCAAAAATATTAAAAGTTCCATCATATTTAAATATCGGAATAGCTTATTACAAATTAAAATTGAAATTTTTGAAAGAACAACATATTCAAAAACAAAAGTCAGGGGTGTATCAAAAAGAAAATCCTAACAGCGAAGAAGCCAAAGCGTGGAATTTTTCAGATAAAATCTACGAAGATGAGCAGAATAAATTTCAAAATCTTGATCTCATTCAACGGTTTATTGAGTCACAGTAAGTAACTTGTAAAATCAAAATGATTGAGCATAGTTCCCCCTGAATGAAAGATTATTTGTATTTTGACCACGCGGCTGCGACCACCTTACGCCCAGAGGCACAAGCCGCCATGGAGAACGCCTTACAATCAGGCTTAGGAAATCCAAGCTCGGTTCATCAGGTCGGACGACGAGCCAAAGGTTTACTCGATGAAGCACGTATTAATTTAGCGGCTCATTTTTTAGTAAAACCAGCGGAAGTGGTTTTTACTTCTGGCGCAACAGAAGCCGTTCATACCGGATTAATTGGAGCCTATTTGGGTCTAAAAGACAAAAGGGTAGTGATTTATACGTCCCCATTAGTACACAGCTGTGTATGGGCTGCGTTAGATTTTTTACAGACGCAACATCAAGTTGAAGTGAAATTATTACCACTGGCTAAAACCGGACACCTTGAGCTAGAAAAAATAACCGAAACGATAGTAGGGGAGAGCGATATAATAGATATAGAGCACTTAAACTCTGAAATAGGCGTGTTGCAACCAGCGGCTAAAATTGGAAAAAAAATTATCCGATTAGCGGAAGAAACAGAGAAAACGAAGCCTCTTTTTATGGTCGATGCGGCGGCCTCGGTGGTGAGTGAGCGCGTCGGCTTAGATTTTCAAAAATGTGATTTATTAGCGCTATCGGCGGAAAAAGTCGGAGGATTAAGTGGTTCTGGCGTGTTATTAAAGAAAGATGGTTTGATTTTAGCGCCCCTATTAGGCGGTTCGCACGAATGGGGGTGGCGTGGCGGCACAGAAAATTTGATAGGGATTTTGGCTTTAGAGGCGGCTTATAGTGCCAATGCGGCGCAACAAGAAGCTCAAAATAAAAAGTTTATTGAGATACAGAAATTTTTAATGAATTTTTTTAAAACCCAGTTTCCAGATATTAAAATTATCACCCCTCAGGAGGGGAGTGGGCTGCATATATTACACTTGTTATGGCCTGAATCTCCGGCGAATTTAGTCATCGCTCAAGCGGATTTAGCGGGAATTGCGTTGTCAGCGGGGAGTGCTTGCAGTAGTGGCTCTATCGAGGGAAGTAAGGTGCTTACCGCTCTTGGATATAGTGAAGATGAGGCTTTACAAGGGGTGCGGATCTCTTGGGGCTGGGATACAACTCTGCCAGAAGCGGAGGCTTTATGTGACCGATTAAGAGGCTTACTAAAATAAGGCCCTGCCATCCTGAGGCACGAAGGATCTGTTTATATAAAAAATGGGTTTTTTGAATTTATTTACACCATAAGCGATTGCCGTTATAATAAAGCCGTAAATGAATCATTTTTGTTGTTTGGTTTTAAAGAGAAACTAGTGCGTCATCAAACGCACAGATTCTGATTAAGTCATTCAATCTTTTTTTGTATGAAAAAATTCCTTCTACTCTCACACTACGCGCCAAAACCTGGTTTTAAATACCCCGAGCATGATTGTCCTTTAGCGCATCGTGAAACGGCTCATAAACGTATTTACCGCTTTGATCGTTACTGGCCCGAAGGCGTATTGTGGCAAACCGTTGAGGTTGAAAATATAACGGAATCCGCGTTGCTTAAAACGGTAGCCGACAGTAGCTGGGATGCTATTTGGTTGAGTGGTTCGCCTTATTTGCTTGAAGAAGTCTCCACCGAACCTTGTATTGGACATGCCTTAAAAGCGGCAGAGTATTTAGTGAATCAAGCAAACACGCCTGTAATTGGGCTGTGCTTTGGTTTGCAGCTACTGGCTAAGGCGGCTGGGGGTGATATTAAAAAAACCGATAATTATAAAATAGGCGAAACCAACATTTTAACAGAAACAGGGGAGAAGCTCGTTCGAACTCGTATGTACCATGAAAATTATGTGGCCAATTTGCCCGCGACAGCGAAAGTGGTTGGAACGACCGAATGTGGTATGCCGTATTTGGTTGAATTTTCAAAAAAGGTACTAGGCGTCCAGTCGCATCCTGAATGTGGCTTAAATGAAGTAACTGAAAACCAATTAGCTGAAAAATTTTGGAAAAAATACTTAGTAGAACTGGTTCAGTCGAATTAAAAACGATTTCAATTGGCTCGGGGAGGGCTTATTTGCAATATAAAATTTACTTAACACAATATATCTTGTTTTAACTAAAACCAGTATAAATAAAATAAAAAGAGTTTTTAGCTTTGACACCCTGAACTGGTGTCTTAGAATCGCGCGCGAAATTAAAAAACTTATTCAAGTTAAATTATGGCCGTTAAAAATGTTACCGCTACTCGGATGACCATGTTGGGTCTTAAAAATCAAACAAAGGTTGCTAAACGTGGCCACAAGTTACTTAAAGATAAGCAGGATGGCTTAATGCAGGAGTTTTTGACCATTGTACATAAGGCTAAAAAGCTTCGTACAGAGGTTGAGGCCGCGATTAAGGCCGCTAATGAGAGCTTTTTACTTGCTCAAGCCGCTCTGCCGAAAGAAGTGCTTGAAAACGTCCTGTCTATCCCGGCGCAAAAATTAAGCCTTCAGGTGAAGACTAAAAATGTCATGTCGGTACGTATTCCTGTTTTTAAACTTAAAACGGAAGGAAATGCCCTTGATTATGGTTTGGCGCAAACACGTGGGGAACTAGATCTCGCGATTTCTGAATTCGCCAAAGTCTTCTTATTATTGTTGGAATTAGCTGAAATTGAAAAATCAGCTGAAAACTTGGCTTTAGAAATTGAGAAAACTCGACGTCGAGTAAATGCACTAGAATACCGTCTTATTCCTGATTTAGAGGATACCTTGAAATTCATTCAAATGAAACTTGGTGAAGCTGAGCGATCGGCTATTGTTCAGGTTATGGCGATTAAGAACATGATCGAAGCTCAAGAAGCAGCGGCTGATTTAGCCTAGGGTTTTCCCGCCTTTATCTTATTAATTTATTCCTTTAAAGAGATGTTTAAAAACAATCGTTTATTGTCGACTCTGTTGTTGAGTACTTTTTTAGTTCATACGGCGTTTGCGGCAGCCCCGAGTCCGTCGGCCTATCCTTATGTAGCAGCCCTTAATGCTGGTCCAGTAGAGATTAGTCAGCGAATAGAGGCTACTTTACCTACTTCTATGCTTCGCTTTATCCGTCCAGATTATGGGAACGTGCAAGTTTTGGATGATCTAAATGGTCAACCTAAATTTGTTGTGTTTGACGAGCCGGCCGGCCCAGTTAGAAAACTAGGGACGATTGAACTTTCTTCTAGTGCTGAAGATTCAGAACCCAAAAATTTATTAGATGATAATCGATTAACTACTTTTTCTTTTGATCAAAAAGTAGAGGCCAACAATCCTGCGACTATTTTAGTTGATTTTGGGGAATTAGTAGAGTTACATCGAATAGAGCTTTGGCCAACGTTTGATGCCGATATAAAAGGGATGGCCTTGAAATCAGGAACAACAAAAGATTCATTACGAACCTTGAAGCGAGAAACGGTTTTCAATCCATTGATTGATAGTGATTACGCCCCGTTACGTTGGTTAGAAATCTCATTATGGGGTACTAATATTACCTTGGAAGATCTTAATTTTTTCAAAAAAGCCGAAGCTAAAATTTACTTTACTGCTGAGCCTGAACGTCGTTATCGCTTACTTTATGGTGATATGAACTTAGACAATAAACGTTTTGTATCGAGAGCGTCAGAAATCCAAGATTTTGATCAGCAATTTAACTTTGCAAACGGGCAGTTTAATCCCCTAGCGGCTGAAGATTTTGATGGCGATACGATTTTGAATGCAGAAGATAATTGTCCTCTGGTTAGTAATAAGTCTCAAGCCGATCAAGATGAAGATCGCATTGGTGACCCTTGTGATAACGCCGTAGAAGTAAAAAACTATTCACAACTAGATGTAGATCGAGATGGCGTCGCTGATTTAATTGATAACTGTAAGTTGATTGAGAATGCCGATCAAAAAGATCGTGATAATGATGGTTTTGGGGATGCCTGTGATGATGCTTACGCCAAAGAATCGGTTTTTGATAAATGGACTGGCAGTGCTGGCACAAACACAGAAAGTACAATCCCCTATGGTTTGGTGGGTGGGATTTTAGCGTTTATCGCCATTGCGGGAATTGGTATTACTTTAGGCCGTAAAAAGCAGTAGCTGATTCGATGTGCAAGGTTTAAAGCTGAATTACCACCTTTATAATGTTCATAAAATTGAGCAAGCTTAGTTGTTGGTTCAATCAGGCTAAGTGCGGTATAATAACAAGAACTTAAATTTAATTTAAATAAACATGACGTACGATATAAGCAGTCACTTGGTACCAATGGTAGTGGAAAAAACGGAGGGTGGAGAGCGCTCTTATGATATTTATTCAAGACTTTTAAAAGACCGAGTTATTTTTGTTGGAACCGCTATTGATGCCAATATGGCGAATTTAGTAATTGCTCAATTGTTATTCTTAGAATCGGAGGACGCTAAAAAAGATATTACGATTTACGTAAATTCGCCTGGTGGATCAGTTTCCGCTGGACTCGCTATTATTGATACGATGAATTACTTGAAACCCGATGTTTCAACGGTTTGTGTCGGAATGGCGGCGAGTATGGGGGCCATGATTTTGATGTCTGGGGCGCGAGGGAAACGGTTTGCGCTGCCTCACTCTGAAGTGATGATTCACCAACCTTTAGGCGGTACGCAAGGACAAGCGTCTGATATTGAAATTCATGCGCGACATATTATGGATACAAAAGATACGCTTTACCGAATGATTCATGATTGCACCGGCGAAGATAAAGAGAAAATTATTAAAGATTGTGATCGAGATAATTTTATTCCAGCCGCTCAAGCTGCCAAATATGGTAAATTTGGATTAATTGATAAAGTTATTAAAAAGAAGTAATTAAGAATTTTGGATTTATAAGGCAGAAAATCCCCGCTTGAACGGGGATTTTTTTTGTATCATTTCCAGTCTTCTAAAAAATCGAACTCAAACCTTTGACATACCCCAAAACCCTTTTACAATCCGCGCGATTTGTCTTTTAATTTGAGACACACACCAAATTTAATCCCCTTTTGTTAAGATGCAAAAAACGTACGAAAACATTCAATCGATTGCCGGCCCAATTCTTGTGGTAGACGGCGTAGAAGGCGCTAAATATGAAGAACTTGTTGAAGTTACTACCGCGGATGGTAGTAAGAAAATGGGGAAAGTATTAGAGGTTCACTCTGATCGAGCGATGGTGCAAATGTTTGAATCAACGCAAGGTTTAGGAACTGAAGGGCTTAAAGCGAAGTTCCTTGGGAAAATTGCAACGCTTGGGGTATCAAGCGATATGCTCGGACGGGTTTTTAACGGGGCTGGTCACCCAATTGATGGTGGCGCTCAAGTATTAGCGGAAAAACATGTAGATATTTCAGGGGCAGCGATTAATCCTTACTCTCGTTTATTCCCGTCTGATTTCATTCAAACTGGGGTTTCAACGATTGATGTGATGAACACGTTGGTTCGAGGACAAAAATTGCCAATTTTCTCTGGCTCAGGTCTGCCTCATTCTGAATTAGCGGTGCAAATTGCCCGTAATGCTAAAGTAAATGATGGATCTGAATTCGCGGTAGTGTTTGGAGCGATGGGGGTAACCTTTGAAGAAGCGATGTTCTTTCAAAAAGAATTTGAACGAACAGGCGCGATTGAAAAAGCGACTTTATTTATTAATACGGCGGCCGATCCAGTGGTTGAACGAATTGCGGTTCCACGAATGGCCCTTTCTTACGCTGAATACCTAGCGTTTGAAAAAGATATGCACGTATTAGTGATTCTAACAGATATGACGAATTACGCTGAGGCTCTACGAGAAGTATCGGACGCTCGTAAAGAAGTACCAGGACGACGAGGATATCCTGGGTACCTTTACACAGACCTTTCAACTATTTACGAACGAGCCGGACGAATTAAAGGAAAAGGTGGTTCTGTAACTCAAATGCCAATCCTTTCAATGCCTGAAGATGATATTACTCACCCAATCCCAGATTTGACGGGATATATTACTGAAGGTCAGTTTGTACTCGACCGATCATTACACCAAAAACAAGTAGCGCCTCCTGTAGACGTACTTAAATCACTTTCTCGTTTGGCTGGTGCCGGTATGGGAGAAGGTAAAACTCGAGATGATCACTCTAAACTAAAAGATCAACTATTCGCTTGTTACGCTCGTGGTAAAGATGTGCGAGAGCTGGCGGTAGTATTGGGGGAAAGTTCTCTGTCTGAGGTTGATAAAACCTACCTTAAATTTGCGGATGCGTTTGAAAAAGAATTTGTCGGACAAGGTTTCGATTCAGATCGAAACATTATTGATAGTCTCGAACTTGGTTGGGAATTATTACGGCCATTCCCGGTTTCAGAACTAAAACGTTTGAACCAAAAAACAATCGATAAATTCCACCCAGACTACAAAGATAAGTAAACAGATAGACTGAATATTAAACCCTGCTCTTGCAGGGTTTTTTTTTAAGATTAGAATAAAGATATGACTAAAAAAGTATTGTTTTTGTTGCACGGTGGAACCATTAGTCAATTAGAACATCAGGACGAAAATGGCCACAAATATTTAATCCCGGCAAAAGATCCAGACTCATTTACGGCCGCTTGTGCGGGTATTTTAAGTCGGTTTTCTGGGGATTTAGAAATCACAACAGAGTTTGTAACCACAAAAGACTCGAGCAATATGGAGCCAGTTGATTGGACGCACTTAGCCTTGCGTATAAAAAAAGCTCAAAACGAAGAACTGTACGACGGGGTGGTAGTGACACATGGAACTGATACGCTGGCCTATACGGCTTCGGCCCTAGCGTTTGCCTTACATGGCAGTAATCCTAACGGCTCGTCTTTACGAATTCCGGTGTGTCTTACGGGCTCACAAAAAAGTATTTATGCACAAGCGACCGATGCCTATCATAATTTGTACTATGCGTTTAAAACGATTGCGCAGGCCTGCGAAGAAGGGATTGCAGATGTATTAGTTAACTTTGATAAAGACGTTATGTTGGGCGCTCGAATTATAAAAATTAGTGAAACGGATTACACCGCCTTTGCTTCGCCAAACTACCCAAATATTGGACACGTAAAACAACAAAAACTATTTATTAGCCGGAGTTTGGTAAATACGCAAGATCGTTTTTTACCCACAACCAATGATCAAGTTAATTTTGACGATCGTATTTTATCGATTGATTTAACGCCTGGTTTAAACCCAGAAATAATTGAAACGGTTATTAAGGCTGATTTAGTAAAAGCCTTAATTATTCGAACCTACGCAGCGGGCAATTTACCGAGTGAACGTAAGAACAATTTAATCCCCATTGTGAAGTTAGCTCAAACAAAAAATATTCCTGTATTTTTAACTTCCAAAGTAGCGGCGGCTAATGCTTCTGGGGCAGATTACGAACCTGGTATGAAAGCCCTTCATGCCGGTGCTATCCCCTGTTTTGATCAAACAGAAGCCGCTGTCAGTGTTAAAATTGCGTGGTTGATTGGAAATAACCTTTGTAAAAGTGTGGCAGATTTTAATGAGGCCATGCGCACCAATTATGTTGGCGAATTAACCACTGCGAGCCAAGAATCTTTTGAACAGTTTTAATAATGAATACTTCTAAAATCGCTTTTATCCAAGCCGCTTGGCACCACGATATTGTCGGGCAGTGCCGAGACGCTTTTGTCGCCAATCTCCCTGATAACTTTGAAATTGAGCTCTTTGAAGTTCCAGGTAGTTTAGAAATGCCGTTAATGAGTAAACGGATAGCCGAAACTAATGATTATGACGCTATTTGTTGTGCTGGCTTTGTAACCGATGGAGATATTTATCGACATGATTTTGTGGCGCACGCTATTTTGCAGGGGTTTATAAACGTGCAGTTACAAACTGGGGTGCCTGTTCTTTCGGCTGTACTGACCCCAAAAGAAACGTTTGCGGAAGATGGGAGCAACCCAGAGCAACACCAGTTCTTTTTTGATCATATGTCTATCAAAGGACAAGAACTAGCCGCCGCTTGTGTCGCGACGGTTGAAAATATGAAACGTTTTTAATCAAAAGCCTTAGTAGTTTGAGTCACAACTAATACTCCCCTTTCGTTTTAATTTAAGTAGAGTTCAAAACGATATGAAATATTTTTTATTAGTTCTCGGTTTTTGTTTAGCGCCTCTATCTTTACAGGCTCAAAGTGAAGACAATGGCGCTTATATTGAATTACAAGTGCAAGGGAGTGGCGGCACGATTCGTATGGGAGAAACGGCAGAAGTGGCTCGTTTCAGGCTTAGTAATCGTTCGGGGAAAAATATAACTTTGAACCGAATTACGTTTCGTAATTATGGAACGGCGGATTTAGACGAAAGTTTTGAAAATTTTGTGGTGCAAAATAATGGCGCCACTATTAGTCAGGCCGTACAAGTCAGCCGTAATGACCTAACGTTTACTTTTAGTGATGTATTAATTGATCGAGGCGATAGTTTAGTGCTATCAGTCGTTGGACGTTTAATTTATGCTCAATCTGGCGAAACGGTTGAGCTGGGTATTAAACGTGAAGAAGATGTATTAGCGTCTATACTTGGTTTAGATTATTTCAGTCTAGAGTGTCGTGATTGTGAAGGCTTAAAAGGGAAAAGCAAAACGCTAAGAGCGGGCGGTATTTATCTGCGCTCAACGTCGCCTTATGCGGCTTATCGTTATTATGGTTCGGCTCGAAGAAGCTCTTCAAGTAGCTACTTAAGACCCACTACAACTACCTCAAGCACCAGTACAAATACGGCTGCTTCGGTCACGAGTCGTTATTATTATCGGCCAGCCGGTAGTCAGTCTTATAGCCCCGGCAGTAAAGATATTCGCTTTTTTAGTACCTATATAAATAGTAAAACTGATTCAGCCGTGGAGGGCCTGTTTTTAAATATAGGCAGCGGCTCACAAGCCAGCGATAAAAACGAAAACGGGGTGAATAACGAATTAGAAGATTTTTCCGCCAGTTTTTCTGATTTTAATTTATATGTAAATAACGACCGAGTGGATTCTACTAATGACTTCACGGAGTATAATGGGCAACCAGGCTTGTTTTTCAATAGTTCTTTTGAAATTCCAGCCAATGCTCAGATTTTGTTAACGGGACGCATTACCAATCAAGCCGTAAACGGCGATAAAGTTAAATTCGCGCTTCATTCAAGTGGTTTGATTGATCCCGTCTATCTTTATAATGGCGCTTCTGTCGAGCCGGCTAGTATTAACGGTGGCAGTAGTAGTAATTATACTAATACAGGCGTTGAACCCTTAAGTATCTCAAAATAAAGGGGCTTTAGCCAACATTGTTCGAGGCTTCCTCTTGAATGTCTTTAGACAGTTTAAATATTGCTCGCCAAATTTCAGCAACACGATCGTCTTCTAGTATAGTTTCGCGATTTTGCTTTAGAATTTCACTGAGTAATTGGGTTTCACGTTCTAGGTCTTCGATATCTTTCCCAGTTTCTTTTTTTAACTGAGCGATGTCTATGGCCAGTCGCATACGCTCATCGAGTAAAGATAAAATGCCCGCATCGATTTGAGAAATACGTTCTCTTTTTGAAGTTAAAGTCGGCGTGTTTTGGTTATCGCTCATCAGGCTTGAGTGTAACAAAACTTTTCAGGCGAGACAATCACAACAAACTCCCCCTTCGTATTACTTTCATTAAAATGCTTCTGGGCTTCACTAACAGTCCCTCGCCAAATTTCTTCATGCATTTTGGTCAGTTCTCGTCCTACGCAAATAGAACGCTCCGCTCCTACATATTCACTTAGTTCTTTTAAAAGCTTTGGAAATCGGTGTACCGATTCGTAAACCACCTGACAATGATCAGTTTCTAAAAAAGATTTAATAAGCGTCTGACGGCCCTTTTTATGGGGTAAAAAGCCGTGAAACGTAAAGGTATCGGTTGGAAAACCACTCGCCGAAATAAGTGTGGTTAGAGCCGAAGCTCCTGGAATAGGTATGATTTTTATCCCAGCTTGAGCGGCTAACTTAACAAATTTAAAGCCTGGATCTGAAACGCAGGGCGTACCAGCATCACTAACCAAGGCCGCCGTTTCGCCTTTTTTAATTCGTTCAATTAAATGATTAATTTTAGCGTCACTACTATGAGAGTGAAAAGAAACAGAGGGCGTTTTAATGTCGTACTTATCAAGTAAACGCTTACTGTGTCGAGTATCTTCGGCGGCAATAAAATCAACCTCTGTTAAAACTTTAATGGCCCGAAAAGTAATATCTTCTAAGTTTCCAATTGGGGTGGCGACAATATAAAGCTGGCTCATAAATTAAGCTTACTCAGCTCCGCACCGTCGTACAATTAATAATGATTTAGCGGCTAAAATTTGCCTTACTAAAAAAACTGTGCAATATACTAGTTAATCTACAAACAAACACTTCTCTAAAAATATTTAATAACTTTTGTGTGTTTAGGTATGGCTTTTAAAGAAACTTGGTCGTCGCGTTGGGTCTTTATTTTAGCGGCAATTGGGGCCGCGGCTGGTTTAGGAAATCTCTGGCGATTTCCCTACATGGTGTATGAAAATGGCGGCGGCGCTTTTTTGTTTGCCTATCTTTTTATCTTGCTTGGTTTTGGGCTTCCGTTAGTGATTATGGAAGTCGCTTTTGGGCAACGATCACAAACGGAAGTGGTACAAGCTTTTACGAATACCGCCGGAGCTTTTGGTAAATTTGTTGGCTGGTTAATTATTGGCTGTGTCATCTTAATGGCTGGCTATTATGCCGTGATTGTGGCTTGGGGCGTTGATTTCTTACTAGCCTCATCAACGCTGGCTTGGGGCAATGACGCGCAAAGTTTTTTCCATAATCAAATCTTAAATTTAACGGACTCCCCAGCGGTTTGGGGCGGCTTTTCTTGGCCAGTGGTGTTTGGCCTTATGGCGGTGTATGTCGCCGTTTATGCCTCTATTTATAAAGGGGTTAAGTCTGTCGGTAACGTGGTGAAATGGACAGTTCCCCTGCCCTTTGTGTTGCTGTTTGCCTTATTTATAAACAGTTTGTTTCTCCCAGGTTCTTCTGAAGGATTTGCCTATTTTTTAGTACCAGATTGGTCACAGTTAGCCAGTAGCGAACTCTGGAAAAATGCGCTTACTCAAGCCTTCTTTTCTATGAATATTGGCTTAGGGATTACAATTTTGTATGCCAGTTTTAATCCGCAAAGACATCCAGTGGTGCAATCAGGACTTATGATCGCGTTTGGGGATGCCCTTGTCAGCATTGTCGCGGGGTTAGCTATGTTTGGTACTTTAGGATGGATGGCCGCTGACCAAGGTATTGCAATTGCGAGTGTCGTCGAGTCTGGACCAACGCTTGCGTTTGTAACGTTTCCAACAGCCTTAGCGTTATTGCCTTTTGGGGCAAAATTATTTTCAGCGCTCTTTTTTATTTCTATTTTAACCCTGGCCATAGATTCACTTTTTGCCATGATTGAAACTATTTCGGCAACTTTACGACGGCAGTTTTCAACTTTGAATCGCTTTTCACTTAGCACTTGGACGGCCCTATTATGTGTAATTTTCTTTACTTGGTCCCTTACTTTTGCAGGGGGCAATGGGTTGTATCGACTCGATATTTTAGACCATTTTGTGTTTGGTCATTTATTTTATTTAGCGATTATGCTGCAGTTACTGGTAATTGGGTGGTTTATGCCAGCGGAAAAATTACGTATTTACATTAATCATATTTCGGACTTCGAATTGCGTGTAGCCTTCGATTATTTGATTCGGTTTATCGCCCCAGCAATCTTTTTATGGGTCTATATCTCGGCTTTACCTGCAGAACTAGCGGCTAATTATGAGCACTATTCAACTGACCAAATTTTGTGGTGGGGCGTATTTCCGATCGTGTTATGTGTAGGGATTTGTCTAATTCTGGCCTTGGATAAAAGAAAGCGGTAACGACGTTCCGCGACTCTATTTCATAGTAAGCTTTAAAGCCTCATTTTAATTTAATTGAGACTCGCTTTTTAAGCGTAAATTTGGTATAATGACGCTTAAATCAAAATAAAAATGAATTTAGCGTCTTTTTTTAATCCGGCATCGGTGGCAGTTATTGGGGTTTCAAGTGATGAAACCAAGCTTGGAACCGCCATTTTAAAAAATATTATTGAAAGCGAGTTTAAGGGCTCTGTTTATGGTATTAATCCCAAAATGGGAGGGCAGACACTCCTTGGAAAACCCTGTCTGGCGTCTTTAACAGAAGCCTCAGAGGCCATAGATTTAGTCCTAATTGTGGTCCCTGGTAAATTTGTAGAATCGGTTATGGATGACTGTATTAAAAATAAAACGAAGAATGTGGTTATTATTTCAGCCGGGTTTAGCGAAGTCGGCGAAACCGAGCTCGAACAACGCATCGCTCAAACCTGTGCCGATAACCATATCAACTTGTTGGGGCCAAACTGTTTGGGGGCTATTTTCCCTTATGCGCACCTTAATGCCAGTTTTGCGGACGGACATCCCTCTAAAGGGAAAATATGTTTTGTGAGCCAGTCTGGAGCCTTTTGCACGGCTATGCTTGATTGGGCGGCCCAAAAAGGAATCGGCTTCTCACACTTTATTAGTTTAGGGAATAAAGCCGGTATCAGTGAGAACGAAATTTTAGAAAATTTAGCCAACGATGATAACGTTGAAATTTTTGCTTTTTATTTAGAGTCTTTAAAAGATGGTCGTAAATTTTTAGAACAAATTGCGCAAGTTGCGCCACATAAACCCATTATTATTTTAGAACCAGGAAAGTCGGTTAAAGCGGCCGAAGCGGCTTCAAGCCATACGGGGAGTCTGGCACCAAATTCGCGTATTTTGGAAATGGCCTACCAGCAAGCAGGAGCGATTCAGGTTTTCAGTATGCGCGCGATGTTTGGTTTACTTGAAACATTGAATTTCAATGGTCGAAAAAACTTTGGTAAACGCTTAGCGGTTGTAACCAATGCGGGCGGGGTTGGCGTATTAACGACCGATTTAACCGAATCAGATAATCTAGAGTTAGCGACTTTTTCAGACGCCACGACGGAGAAATTAAAAAACAACTTACCCTTAGAAGCGAATATTAAAAATCCAGTTGATATTATCGGTGATGCGCGAGCGGATCGGTATCAACAAGCGTTAGAAATTGTAGCGAATGATGAAAATGTAGATCAAATATTAGTGCTATTAACGCCACAAAGTAGTACTGAAATTGAAGCTACTGCGGAGCTCATTGGGAAAATTAAAAATAAGACCGATAAAAACATCGTCGCCAGTTTTATTGGCGGAGCAAAAACATCGCAAGGAAATCCGATTCTAAGTTTGTTAGAAGTCCCCCACTTTGAGTTTCCCGTTGATGCCACCCGGGTAATGGGGTTACTGGCTAATCGGAACGAGTTACAGAATGGAACCGCGCCAATCACCCATTTGAGTTTTGAAAAAGATACTCAAATTGAAACTTGGTTAAAAGAAGCCAAGGCAAAAAATTGGCCCTCACTGCCACAAGATCAGGTGAATTATATTTTAGAAACGTATGGTTTTGATTTTCCACATAATTGTGGGTTCTCAAATTACGATGAGGGGCTCAAATGTGCCGAGAGTATGTTTCCTGGAAACGTTGTTTTAAAAATTTCGGCCCCAGACGCACTCCATAAAACGGATGTTCAAGGGGTAGTCCTTAATGTAAATAATGTAGAAAAATTTAAATCGGCTTGGGACGCCCTGACTAATTCTATTGAAATTGCGGGCTATAAAAATGCGCATATACAAGTACAAGAACAAATTACTCAAGGGACTGAAATTATCATGGGGCTTACCCGTGATGCCAATTTTGGTCCAGTCATGTTATTTGGTTCAGGCGGTATTTATACCGAAGTGTTTAAAGATACAACCGTCCGTGTGCTGCCAACGCATGATTTTACCGCGATGATTGACGAAACGAAAGTTGGAAAAATTTTGCATGGTGTCCGTGGGGAAAAAGCTAAAGCGGTGAAGCCTTTAATCGAGGTGATGCAAAAATTGCAACGTTTGGTGTTAGATTACCCTGAAATTACGTCGGTTGATATTAATCCGGTTATGGTAACCGAAGAGCGAGCGGTGTGTGTTGATTTTAAAATTTTAGTCTAAATGGAAACGCTTCAAGATTATTCGCTCGACAATACGGGAGTTACACAAGCCGTTCGTGAGGTGCTACGTTACCTAATGGTAGACGTTGATCGTTACTCAGATCAAGCCCTACTTACCTTTTGGGAAGGCACGAGCGTTGAAGAAAAAAAGGTCCTTATAACCGGCAATACACGAGTCAAAATTATGAAAATTTTAGCCGATGAGAAATCCCTTAATGGGGACTTCGATGAACATCTAGTACGGCAGTTCAGACAGGCTTTTGAAACATTTGTAGAAGCTAATTTAGATTTATAATGGCCGACCTTCTTCATTCACTTATATTACTCCCCTATCCGGCGCAAGCACTGGTAGCGGTTATGGCGATTGCGGGACTGTGGTTTGGCTCTGATAAAGTTATTTGGGGCGTAAAGCGGATCGCCCGAAAGTTTGGAATTTCAGAACTTATTATTGGGTTAACGATTGTTTCAATCGGCTCTAGTTTACCAGAAATTTTTGTAAATATTTCAGCCGGTCTTCGTGGTGTGGATGATATTGGGGTTGGAAACATTGTAGGAAGTTGTTTCGTGCAGATCTCTTTTATTCTCGCTTTATGTGTACTGGTTGGAGGCCCTATGAGTAGTAAGCAGGAAAAATTAAAGCGTGATGGCACGATGGTTGTCGGCTCGATTGTCTTATTATTCTTGCTAGGCATGGATGGCTCCATTGGGACGGGGGAAGCGCTACTTTTGGTGCTGACGTATATGAGCTACATTTATTATTTACTGATTGCGAATCGTAAAAAATGGAGTGTAACGAAAAGTGTGTCACCAATGACTTTAAATATTTTAGCTTTTTCTTTTGGAGTGGCACTGGTTTGGATTTCAGCAGAAGCCTTACTCACCGTTGGGATTCATGCCGGACGCGAGTTTGGGCTGAATGAAGGGCTTATCGGCTTGCTGTCTGGGATTGGAACTTCTATTCCAGAACTTTCTATTTCAATGATGGCTTTATTACGTAAGTCGAATGGAATTTCCCTGGGTAATTTATTAGGTTCAAATATTACCGATCCCCTCTTTTCGCTTGGGATTGGAGCGGTGTTAGCGGGGGGGTATCAAGTATCTGATTTTTTATTATGGCAGGCTATTCCAATGTGGTTTGTGGCGAGTGGTAGCTCAATGTTAATGTTGTGGTTTTTTGGAAAAATAGACCGAAAGTTCGCCCTATTGTTAATTACTTTTTACCTTGGTTCGTTTGTGCTTTTTTTAAGTTAGTTTTTCAAAACGAGCTAAACATTCTACGTGGGCGGTATGCGGAAACTGATCAACGAAGCTCAACTTTTCTAGCGTATAGCCGTTTTTTAAAAGTGTATCTGTGTCCCGCGCGAGTGTGGCCGCATTACAAGAGATATAAACTAGTTCTTCTGGCCCAAAATCAATGATTTTTTGTAAGGCTTTTGGACTAATGCCGGCTCGAGGCGGATCTAACACCACGACGGGCGGTGTGCCGGTATAGGTTTTCATAAACTTATTTACGTCATCGCAAATAAAATCAACATTGGTTACCTTGTTTTTAAGCGCATTGGCTTGAGCATCTTTGACCGCGGCTTCAACAATTTCTACACTAGTAATTTTAGCCGTAGGATTTTGCCGTGCTAAAATTTGGCTAATCGTGCCAGTGCCCGCAAATAACTCTAAAATATTATCAGCATGGCTTATATAGCTCGCCGCTTTTTCGTATAATTTTTCGGCAGAAAAAATATTAGTTTGGAAAAATGAATCGATAGAAATATTAAAATTCAAGTCACAGATTTTTTCGGTGAGAGTCGGTTCACCAAAAACTAAATCTCGATATTGGTACTTGTCATTAGCATTTCCGGTGTCCGTGCTTTGGGTCCAGTACAAACCTTTTAATTTTGAACCTAAGGCGTTTTGCCAAAAATTTATAATTTCTTTGGTGAAGGCGTCTTTTTCGGATTTTGTTTGAGCGTGATTGGTAATAAGATTTAAAAGAAAGGCCTCTTCGGCAAAACTTTTTTTAACCACTAACTGACGCCAAAAACCTTCATTCGTTTTTGAATTATAAACCGATGGTTTTAGTTTTTCGCATAAAGCCCTAAAGGCCGGTAAATGTGCTTCGAAACTTTCATCAAATAACCCAGATGGTTTTTCTAAATTTTCGACTAACCAAAATTGCCCTCGCTTTTTAGACCCAAACCCAAAACCGGTGTGTGACCAGACCTTGTATACATCATCTTCGCCTCGGTTCCCTTTTTCTTCCGTATAACTTTCGGTGGTTGGGCCAAAACTATAGTCCATTTTGTTCCGATAAAAGTGCTGCTGGGGTGATTCGATGTATTCATCAAATACGGGCGTTACATCCGTTTCGGCAAACTTTCGGAAGAGTTCAAATACTTGGGCTTGTTTATGTTTTTGTTGTAGTTTTATTGGTAAGCTTAACCAAGGGGCTCCAGGGGTAGGTTGAAAATCATGAATAATTTCATCTGGGGAAGTTTTTAAAATTTTTACAATTTTGGCTTCAGCATAGCGTCTTTTTTTAACGGAAATTCGGGCGAGTACGGTTTGCCCAGCTAAGGCTCCATCAACAAAAATAGTAAATGGTTTCTCATGGCTGGTCTCTATTTTAATTTTAGCAATCCCCTTTCCGCCAAACGCTAAATCAGAGATTTCTAGTTCGATTTCGGTCCCCTTATTTAATTTCATCGATTTAAATTGTGAAGTCATACTTGAAAAAATCAAAGTAAATTGATTTTTATATTTAAAGTATTAACAAGTAATTATTCAAGAAACTCTGCATGAATTTAAAAGCGTTGGCGACCTCGAGTGTTTTACTTTTTGGCTGTGATATGACTTCGGAAGAAGATCGTGTTTCGCAAATAGCAACTAGCTTGCAAGGGGCCTTGGTAGACGGTGAAACGCAGGTCTGTTCTTTTGACAGAAAGATCTATTTTTTAGATGAAGTCTCAACCATAACCGCGAATATCTCCGAAGCGGTTATCCAGATAACCGTTGAATCACCGCAAGAAATAGTCCTCAGTAGTGTTTATGAGATCCGTGAGGGAGTGCTGACGCAGGTGCGTTTAACGCGTACTTCGTTTGGAGGGGAGCCTCAAAAGATTTTACATACAGATCAAGATGGAGCGTTAAACTTACTGCTGAGTAAGGCTAAAAAAATTTTATTGGCGGTTGAAGCAGAATGTCGTGAGTAGGGTTTGAATTTTGTGACAACTAGCTACAGTTAGCGGGCATGACTATTCGCGTTTTACCCTCCAGTATTAGTAACCAAATTGCCGCTGGTGAAGTAGTGGAAAGGCCCGCCTCAGTGATTAAAGAGTGTGTTGAGAATGCCTTGGATGCCAAGGCTCAAAATATAGAAATCTATTTATCGGGCGGCGGCAAGCAGCTTATTCGTATTGTTGATGATGGTGTTGGAATGCCGGAATCAGATTTACCAAAAGCCGTACTTCGTCACGCCACGTCTAAAATTTCTCAAACAGAAGATTTATTTCATTTGCAACAATACGGCTTTAGGGGGGAAGCTTTAGCGGCGGTTTCGTCTGTCTCTGATTTTGTTTTAACTTCACGAACCACGACGGCCGATCAAGCCTATCGATTAGCCGGGAAAGCCGGGCAATTTGAAGCCATTGAGCCAGAAGCGGCTAATGAAGGCACGACCGTTTTGATTGAGAATTTGTTTGCCCCTGTTCCAGCCCGCCTAGAGTATTTAAAATCCGATGAGGCGGAGTATCGGGCCTGCGTGAAAGAAATTTACGGCTTTGCTTTAGCCAACCCCACAGTGAGTTTTCAGGTATTTAAAGAAGCAAAACTCAGCTTAGATTACCCCGCTACAACACTTGAAGATCGAGTGCATCAAGTATTAAAAAAAGCGGCGAACGATTTATGTGCCGTTGACTACCAAACACCCAATTTAGTTATAAAGGGCTTCACTTCTCAGCCAGGTAAAGGGTTATCGAATAAAAACCAACAGTACTTGCTTGTGAACGGGCGTCGGATTGAAGATCATCGTTTAGCTTACGCGGTTCGTGAGGCTTATGTGCAGTCTGCTGGCATTGAAAAACATTTATTCCCCGCCTTTGTGCTGCACTTGGAAATTGATCCTATTTTAGTTGATGTGAATGTGCATCCACGAAAACTAGAAGTAAAATTTGCCGAACCCGGCGAAGTTTTTGGCAGTGTTAAAACGGCCATTATCCGAGCCTTAGAATCGGTTAGTTACCAAGGGATAGAGAATCCTAATTCTCAATCAGGGGCGGTTCCAGTGAGCGGATCTGCATTTCAAGCGCCGCGTTTTGAGACCGCTCCATCGCCGCGGCAAATTTCAGGTGGCAATTTTTTTAACCGAAATCTGGCGGCGACCACGCTCCCCTCTTTTGCGGATCGACACGAACAGTTAAATCATTCAGCGCCAGCAGCGGTAAAATTTGAGGATTTGAATCAATCTGCAGAAAGCGAAATCCGTTTAATTGGCCAGGCGGATAATAAATATATTGTCGCTCAAGTGGCGTCTGGAATTTATTTTTTCGACCAACATGCGCTGCATGAACGTCAGCGTTTTGAAACTTTTTGGCAAGAATACAAAAAATCCTCGCTCACAGCTCAAGCCTTGTTAGTGCCAGATGTCATTAAATTAAGTGAAACAGAGGTAAGTTTATTACACGAGCATAAGGCCGTTCTAGCGGATTTAGGCTTTGCTTTAGACTTTGTAGCAGATGATGAAATTGCGGTTACGGCGGTAGCGGAACTCTTGGTTGGGCAAGATATAAAAGCGTTACTAGAAGCTTGTGTAAGCTTTTTAGAACACGAAAAAATAGGTGAAAATGTATCGGATCAAATTATGCGCAAGCTGTTAGAATATAAAGCTTGTCGTGGCGCGGTAATGTTTGGGGACCATTTAGAACGCGAAGAAATGGAAAAATTGATTCAAGATTTTGACAGCACTGATTGGAAATTATTATGTCCACATGGTCGCCCAAATCATCACTTTGTGCCTTTTTCAGAACTGGATAAGCATTTTCATCGTTAACTAAAACTTAGAACTTTTAAAAAGTTCTGGCTGGTAGGCACTACAACGTTCTATTTTTAAGTGCGGAAAATGCTCTAAAATTTGAACCTCCTTTACGTGTTGATCGTAGCCTAAAAGAATATGCGTTGGGTTTTCTTCGCGAATGGTTTGCCAAAAATCAGCATCAGATCGACCTAAGCGTGCTTGCGCCGAAAGCGTATTTTGGATTTCAGTTTGCACTCTTTTGAGACGTAAATCTTCCGTGTTCTTTGGTGGCCTAGATTTAATATGCTTCACGGTTTTATCACGCGCCACAATAATAGTTACTTTCGCCCCTTTTTTTAGCGCTGACCAAATGAGCCATTGGTGACCAACGTGGAAATTATCAAAGGTACCAGCAATTAAAATTTTTATGAGCCTTGAATCTGAGTTTCAGTGGCTAGCTTAGTTTTTAAGACGCGAAGAAGAAAGCCGAAATTTTCGGCATCTGTCTCTTCTAATTTTTCAAGCACTAACGTTTTAGCCTCTGCTGAAAGGGTCTCAGGAAAATCATTATTTCTAAAAATGTACTGCCAGTCAGAAAATTTAAGCGGGGAGCTTTGTTCTTTTAGTAAGGCTTCTTGTTGAATTTGCAAAGATTGACTTATAAGCGTTGGGATACCTTTTATGCTTTTTAAAAAAACAACAATAGTTTCTAACTCAGATGGATTATTAAAGTCATCAGGGAAAGTGTTAGTCGTAATAATAGCTCGCCAATCCGCTAATGAAATTTGCTCAAAAAAGGCTCTATCTTTCCCATTAGACTGAGCT
Organism: Candidatus Altimarinota bacterium; assembly: GCA_905478675.1. GTDB lineage: Bacteria > Patescibacteriota > Gracilibacteria > UBA4473 > UBA4473 > JAACPJ01. The sequence continues at coordinate 5,185 of CAJQJI010000119.1, read as the reverse complement.
CTATCTTGGATGGCTCGAATGGTTCCATTATTTCGTTTTTCTTGATAATCTTCAGAGAAAATTCCGGTCTGATTAGTTCTAAAATCATATTCAAACCAATGATATCGACGTGTTTCTGGGTTTAAATAGAACTGACCAGCAAAGATATTCTTTAATTCATCTTCAGAAACGGTGTAGGTGCTGCCATCGGGATGTTTAAATCTTTTTCTTGAAAGGGTGGCAATTTTAGATTCGAATTGTTTTTTACTAACAGATCCAAACAAACGAGTAATAACCTGAAAATTCTGAATCCATTCATAAATTTCATGATTTCTAGCCCCTACTTCATTTTTGAAATCTTCAGATTCTGTCACGACCTGAATTTCTACGCCGGTATTAGTCTCCGGCACCGTTCCAATCATGACCATGTCTTGTCGTTTGGCATCGCGGCTTTTATTTTTCCGCTGCTTTTCGTCTTTTAGTTTAAAATCATATTCTTTTAAGTCGTCTTTCAGCCACTGTTCGATCCTTTGTTTTTGTGGTTCAGCGTCATGACTATCGGCAATAATAATTTTAGCGCGTACGCCATCTTTAATAATATCTTCGACTCGTACGTCGACCTTTCGGAGCATTTTATTAAGAATTCGTTCTCGACTTTTAGTGCCAATATGAATTCGCTTAGCTCGAAAAGAAGTTTTTTCCCCAGATATGGCCAGTATGCCCGTTTTCTCTTCATGAATAAAATCGGTATTAGTCAGCGGCTTTTCTAGTTCTTCTGATTTCTCAATTAGGTTAGAGAGTTCTGGGGCACTATCAATATCGGCTAAAGCTTCGGATAATTTTAGGATTACGCAGACCAAAGGACCATAGGCGTTTTTTCCGAAACTCTGGGCTTTTCTTAAAAAATTAACCACATCCGCTAAACTGCTCATTTTGCTAATATCATTCGCAATTTGCTTTGGTAGCGGCACCTCTAGGGTTTTATTTAAAAAGGTAGCGGCTTCTGTAAATAAATCCTTTGCCAGACTGACCACCTCATTATTTTGGAAGTCGTCTACAGACTCAATGGAATTTCGAGTCTGCTGTATAATATGCGCTAAATTATAATCATTATCTCTTTCCGAACCTAAAGTTGGTAAGAGCCCATATAGATCTAAGCGTGATATCAAGTGCGGAAAATCTTCTTTAAAGTTTGGGGCATGGGAGTGTTTGGCTAAAACAAGGTTAGTCGTAGCCCCTAAATCCCCAATACTAGCTTTAAACTCTTCCGCTTTGGGGGTTTCTACAAAATCTGATAATTGTAACTTCTTGGCCATTGCTTTATTATATCAAAAAAATGATGAAAAGTTAATTAGATTGATTTGTTTTTATTTCTATAATGACGTTCGTAAAATAATCAGTTTTTGATGCTCACTCAAGATGAAGTCCGCCATATTGCCAAGCTTGCCAAAATTAATTTAACCGATAGCGATGTAGCGCGCTTAGCTCCACAGCTTTCTGGGATTTTAGATTACTTTGCGGTACTGCAAGAAGTTGATACCGAAGGCGTGGCTGAAACGTCTCAAGTAACCGGACTTGAAAGTGTAACACGGCCAGACGAAATACACATGAGCGAAATTGAAGCGGAGCTTATCAACTGCACTCCGCATCAAGTAGAAGATCACTGTGTAAAAATCCCTAAAATTATGTAGTCCCCTTTTGGGGGAAAATCGAAAAAATACTCTTAAAATTAAATTCTATGAGCCTTGTACAAAAAACCTTAAAAGAACTTTCAGTGGCCTTTAAAGCTGGCGAAATTACCTCTCGTGAAATTACTGAAGCCTTTATTAAAGAAATTGAAACCCGTGATGGTGAAATAAACGCTTTTGTAACAACGACTTTCGACTTGGCTCGTGAAATGGCGGATGCGGCGGATAGCCGTTATGAGAATGGAACGTTACTTTCTGATTTAGATGGAATGCCGGTAACGCTGAAAGACGTAGTTTGTACAGCGGGGGTAAAAACAACCGCTAGTTCTAATATATTAAAAGATTTTGTACCGCCTTATAATGCGACCGTTTGGCAAAAACTAAAAGACGCGGGCGCGGTTTTACTTGGAAAAGTAAATACTGACGAATTTACAATGGGGGTTTCTACCGAAACATCAGCCTTTGGGGTAACCAAAAACCCACATGATTTAACGAAAGTCTCTGGGGGAAGTTCTGGTGGTTCTGCGGCGGCAGTGGCCGCTAATTTTTGTGCCGTTTCAATTGGAACTGATACGGGTGGATCAATTCGTCAACCAGCTCACTTTTGTGGTTGTACGGGAGTTAAGGTCTCTTATGGTCGTGTTTCTCGTTGGGGAACTATCCCGATGGCCTCAAGTTTAGATTCGGTTGGGTGTTTAGCTAAAACCGCCGAAGATTGTGCCATGGTGCTAGAAGTTATTGCCGGGAAAGACGTAAAAGATAGCACGACCCCACCGGTTGAGGTGCCTAAGTATACCGATACTTTAGATCAACCGCTTAAAGGTTTGAAAATAGGGATTCCACAAGAATATTTTATTGATGGTATTGAGGATGAAATTGTTTCCGTTGTAGATTCAACAAAGGCCATTTTAGAAACGCTTGGGGCGAAAGTGGTAGAGGTTTCATTACCACACACAAAATACGGTATTGCGGCTTATTATATTATTGCGCCGTCAGAAATTTCAGCGAACTTATCACGTTATGACGGGATTCGTTATGGTTCAGCGGTGGAAGGCAATTCTTTAGAAGAAATTTATACCCAAACGCGTGAACAAGGTTTTGGGGATGAAGTAAAACGTCGAATTCTTATCGGAACGTATGCTTTATCGGCTGGATATTATGATGCTTATTATCGAAAAGCGCAAAAAGTGCGAACCTTAGTGAAACAAGATTTTGATACCGCTTTTAATGAAGTAGATGCATTACTCGCGCCAATTTTCCCGACGCCGGCGTTTGAGGTAGGGCGAGAAGCCGATCCTTTACGAGATTATATTGAGGATGTATTAACCATCCCAGCCAATTTAGCGGGTATCTGTGGCGTTTCAGTGCCGGTTGGAAAATCTAAAGCTGGGCTGCCAATTGGAGTGCAGTTTTTATGTAAAGCTTTTGCTGAAGATCGAGCGCTTAATATCGCCCACCAAATTGAACAAACTTTGTCGTGACAAATTCTTGTTAGATTATTAAAATCGCACAGATATGAAAAAATTACACTTGGCTTCTGGAGAATCTTTCTCTGGGACGGCTTTTGGCGCGGAAACAGATTGCTTAGGCGAAGTAGTTTTTACTACCGGCATGACCGGATACCTAGAAACCCTCACCGACCCAAGTTATTATGGACAAATTGTGGTTTTCACCTTTCCTTTAATCGGGAATTATGGGGTGTTTGATCCAAAACAAATGGCACCAGGCGTAGACGAAACCTACGAATCACAAAAGATTTGGGTAAAAGGCGTAGTGCTAACCGAGTGGTCTGAAGAATTTTCACACCATCAAGCTTTTCAAGATTTTGCGGCCTGGCTGAAAGCCAACAATATTCCAGCTTTATGTGAAGTTGATACCCGTGAATTAACCCAAACACTACGAGAAAGTGGTTGTATTATGGGCAGTATTGGCGAAGAACCAGCGGCTGATTTTACCGATACCTTAGCCGGGCGATATGTACCAGAAGTCAGTCCCACAGAGGTGACGGTTTTAGAGCCTACTAAAGGCGATATTGGAAAAACCGTAGCGTTTGTTGATTGTGGGGCTAAGAACGGAATTTTTAGAAACTTTTTAGATCGAGGGGTGAAGGTTATTCGCTTCCCCTTCGACGCAGATCCTTATGCTTCTGAATATGAGTTCGATGGAATCTTTTTTTCAAATGGTCCAGGCGATCCAGAAACGGTGACCGAAACTATTGCCAGTATGAAAGTAGCGCTAACAAAAAATAAACCTATTTTTGGTATCTGTTTAGGCAACCAAATGCTTGGGCTGGCCGCCGGTGGGAAAACCGAAAAAATGAAATACGGACACCGCGGCGTAAATCAGCCTGTCGAAGATATAGAAACGAAACATTGTATTGTAACGACGCAAAACCATGGGTACGTCGTGTCAGAGGATTCTTTGCCAGACGACTTTAAAGTTTGGTTTAAAAACTTAAACGATGATTCGGTTGAAGGTATAAAGCACAAAACAAAACCCGTTTTGGCGGTACAGTTTCACCCAGAAGCTTGTGCGGGACCCGAAGACGCTCAGTATTTATTTGAATCTTTTATCAATACACTCTAAATGGCTGAAAATGCTTTAGTATTCAATAAAGTTGAAAAGAGTTTTGGTGAGCTGAAAGCGCTTAAAAATATTAGTTTTTCGGTGGAGTCTGGAAGTTTTGTGGCCTTGCTTGGGCCTAATGGCGCGGGAAAAACAACCCTGATTAACTGCTTAAATGGTTTAACCAAACGGGATGGGGGTGATATTTTCGTGTTAGGCGAAGATCCAGAGAAAAACCCCCTTCATACCAAAATGGCTCTTGGGATCGTTGAGCAAGAACTCGTGTTTGATCCGTTTTTTACTTCTTTAGAAATACTCCGTATGCGTCGGGGCTTATTTGGCTTAAAGCCGGATGAAGCTTATGTAAACTGGTTACTTGATAAGTTAAGTTTAAGTGATAAAAAAAATGTAAGAGCGCGTCAGCTGTCGGGCGGGATGAAACGTCGATTGATGATTGCTAAAGCCTTAGCGCATAAGCCCAAAATTTTAATTTTAGATGAGCCAACAGCGGGCGTTGATGTAGAACTAAGAAATTCACTCTATGATTTTTTACGAGAACTTAAAAAGGAAGGCCTGACAATTGTGCTTACCACCCACTATATTGAAGAAGCCCAGTTGTTAGCCGATAAAGTAGCGATTCAAGCGGCTGGTGAAACCCTTGTTTTTGAGTCAACTAAAGACTTGTTAGGACGAAAAAAGAAAGTTTTAGAACTAACAAATAAAGACAACAAAGTGATTAGTATTGAAGAAGGAGAAAAAGGCGGTTTTAATTTAGAGCGTATTTCAGCCGAACATCCTCGCGCCTATAACTTACGGGTTATTGAGCCAAAACTAGAAGATATATTCTTAGAATTTACCAAGAAAAAATGATTCACCCTATTCGGCTCTGGACGTTAACCTGGAAAGAGACTTCACGTTTTTTAAAGGTCTGGACACAAACGGTTGGTTCCCCG
>CAJQJI010000118.1 GCA_905478675.1 Candidatus Altimarinota bacterium | reverse complement strand
AATATTTCCAGAAGTCAGCGTTGAAACGCCAAAACTACTTTTGTCTTCCCATAAAGGATTCCCAGCGCCATCGGTCGTTAACACTTTATCGGCGTCACCAGCCCCAGCGGTTCCAATTTTAGCCGCGGTTACCGCATCATCTTCAATTTCTGCTGTGGCAATACTCGTCCCTAAATCGGCTGACAAGGTGTCATCGGTTAAAGTTAAACCCGTTCCTGCCGCCAAATTAGTGTTATCGCTGACGTCTACGGTGTTTAAAAATCCAGTATCATTGGTAAAATCCGCTAACGTAATATCGCCAAAATCAAGATCCGCCCCAGTAATAGTTCCATCCGTAATTTCTCCAGTTTCAATACTAGTGCCAAAATCATTCGTGAAATTTGAACCCGTTAACGTAATTCCGTCTGAAGCCGTAAACGCGGCCCCTCCTGCGTCTGGAGCACAAATCCAAGCCGTCCCATTCCATTTAGCAATTTCATTAGCGGCACAGGCTAAATCACTCAAGGTATCGGCATCAGTGGTCACAAATCCCGCATCATTTGTAAAATCGGCTAACGTAATATCGGCTAAATCTAGATCCGCCTCGGCGATGGTTCCATCGGTAATTTCGGCACTTTCAATCGTATCTCCAACATTCACCGAAAGAGTATCATCGGTTAACGTGGCCCCACTTCCGGCCGCTAAATTAGTATTATCACTCACATCAATAGTGGTTAAGAAACCAGCATCATTGGTAAAATCTGCGAGAGTGACGTTTCCAAAATCTAATTCATCTTCGCCCACACTATTGATCCCGAGGCTAAATACACCTGCGTTATCCATAGTAGCATCACCACTAACCGTTACCGCTACCGCGGTATTGGTTGCATCCCCCACAAATAACTGGCCATCATTTAAAGCTAAGTCATTTGTAAAATCGCTTAAGGTGATATCGACTAAATCTAAATCACTTGAAGTTAGATTTAAATCAGGCATCACAGATTCTGGTAACAGTCCCGCCACATCTAAATAAGGGATATTCCCCGCTCCAAACCCTAAATCTCGGTAATCCAGTTTATTGGCATTAAAAGCAAACGGCACAGACGCAATCACTTTTCGATCTTCCGTCGCACTGTCTAAATTAATATCTACAAATTCATAAGCCGTGTCTGGATCTCCAGCCTGTTTTACTTCCACTTGTAAAAACAAGTTGTCTTGATCAAACATCCCCGGCAAAAACGGTGTTACCTCACTTAAAAGCAAAGAAAATGAGCCATCGTCTAACGTTGGCGTAGTTTGCACTTCACTCCAGCCCAAATAATCGGTGGCTCCGGCATCAAGCACCCCGCCCACGACATCGGTCGCTTCGTAATCACTGTTATCCCAGAAACTAAAACGAAACGTAAAGCTCCCCGCTAACGGCGCCCCAGTATCATCCAGTAATTCCCCTTCATAAATTAAGGTTTGAGGCGTTGTGGTAGCTTGAGCGTGCCCAAGACTAGTTCCTAAACTAAATACTAACAACGAAAGTAAACCAAGGCTTTGTAATAATTTTTTCATTCGATATTTAAGTGATCGTGGGTTATCTGGCGTAAATTGAGTCGTTCGCATTCGGAAAAGTAAAATTTGTAAGATAGTGCTTAGTAACACCAGTAAGAAAATTAAGACTAAAATGAGTACCACAAACTCACACCAGGTCCACCACAATACATCGGCACAAGTAGCACAATTTTGAATATTGGTTTGGTCTGTTTGTACTGGGGCCGAAGCTTGAAAGTCTTCTACGATTGTCTTTTGTGCACTCCATGGCCATTTAAAATTACTGCCACGACTTTTCAGTAAGGCTTTCTTTTGCTTTTCACTAAGTCCTACCACCATCACTTCATCTTTCGAGACTGGAGCGTTAATAAGTACCTGTTCTGGTGATAAACTTTGATCTGGATAATTTACCGCTTCTGGAGATGGAGTTGTATTCAATTCGTTAGGCTGATAAACCGCCTCAAAATTACTGGCTTGATTGTCGCTATTTTCAACCGGTACCAACACAGGCCCCTTTGGAGTGACAACCTCGGCAATTTCTACAGGAGTTGGCGGTTGTGTTTCTTCTATGTAAATCAAATCCACGTCATTTGGATTTGTCGGTCTATAATCAAAACGTAAATCGGGATCGGCCGGGGCCGAAGTTAAAAACGAACCATCATTTTCTTCTCGTGCTTGCACAAGTTCTTCGTATTTTTTCGCGAGCACCCAACTAGAAGCATCATATTTATCATCTCCTCCACTCCCGCCACCACTATTATTGGTCGTGGTTTCGGTATCAGATGCCGTTGGAGTCGTTGGCGCAGGGGCGATTGGAACCACTGGTGCCGCGGCTTGCAACACTAAATTCTCTTCTCGAATTTTCAAATCTGATTTCACAAGCATATCCGCATTCACCCTAAAACTAGCCGATTCAGCATACGGCTTACTTTTCATTATTCTCGTAGTATCTGCATGACGAATTTGAAACGCTTGACTCGCGTTGTATGGCAAAAAAGTTAAGACTAAAGCCAACGCACACACCTTGGCGAAAGGCTTATAGATAGATTTTGTCTGACTGAAGCGTTTTGACATCAGATCATTTTACCATTTTTTTAGGCAAAAATCAAACATTAAAACATAAGAAAAACAAAAAGCAAGCACCCCTAAAAATGGCTTAACCAATCCGCTTAATAAAGAAAAGCAAACTCCGATTCATGCACCTCTACAAAGCTTTTCTTCTCAGCTTCTGGCAGGTCTTGAATTAATTCATTACTTTCAAGCGCATAGAGGCTCGAAGGAATCGCTAAACTAATATCAATCGCTTCAATTTCTTTATGAAGTTCTAGTTGGTTGGCTTTTAAAGTTTCCATATCAAACCCTTGGGTGGCTAACCCATTAAGCATAATTAAATATACAATCGCTAAAACTACGGTTAAAACAAAGGTGCCTACTTTAAAATACTGCCAATGCATTGTAATTTTAAGGCCCGTAACTTCTGGAGCGTGGGCATGAGCCGGATCGAAATAAGTAACATTCATGTTTAAATTTTTTCAGCAATACGAAATTTAACCGACCGAGAACGCGGGTTCTCTTCAATTTCAGCCGGGCTAGCGGTTATAGGACTTTTAGTAATAAGTTTTATTTCCGCCGGTTCCACTACATCGTGGAGCGAAAACTTAGTCGCCTCTGTTTTAGGACGACTTCTGGTTTGGAACTGTTTTTTAACTATTCGGTCTTCAAGCGAATGGTAACTCATCACCCCAATTCGGTCGCCAGACTCCATTAACTCAAAACTTTTATCAAGCGCTAAACTCAAATGGTGTAATTCTTGATTCGTCGCCATACGGAAAGCTTGGAAAACGCGTGTTAACGCCTTTTTTCGATCTCGGGGATGAACCGATTTTTCAATAATTTCTTTCAGCTCACTCGTTCGTGTTAACGGCTTTTCTTCACGTGCCGCTACAATCTTTAAAGCAATTCTATGCGCCGAAGGTTCTTCACCAAAATCGCGCATAATCCGAGTTAATTCCCCAACCGACTGTTCATTCACAATGGTCTGACAATTATGTGCCTGGTTTGCACTAAACGCCATATGCAACGGGCCATCCGCTTGATGCGAAAATCCTTTTGATTCATCATCGAGGTGATTCGAACACACCCCTAAATCAAGCAAAATACATAAAGGTCTTGGAAAAGGATGCGCCGCCGCCACTTCATCAATTTGTGAAAAATTAGCCTCAACCCCAATGAAACGATCTTCATAAGCTTTTAGGTTTTCACGGGCGGCGTCTAAATGTTGTCCGTCTAAATCGGTTCCAACATAAAGTTTTATTTGCGGATACGCTTTAAAAATTAAGTCCGCATGCCCCCCTAACCCTAAAGTTCCATCAAAAACCGATTGGGTTTTAGAATGAACGAGTGACTCAAGAACTTCCTTTGGAAGGACTGAATCGTGTTTAAGAGTTTGGTGAAGCATTAATCGTGAACAAAATTTGATATGATGTGCAAAACTTGTGCACACCTCGTGGATAACTTTTATTGCCAACAAAACGAGTGATAGACACACTTAAACCAGCAATGACTTGAATATAGAACAAAAATTTTGTTTATACAACGTTTTTTCACGCTTTATGATTGATCTAATTGAATTCATGTTTTATTTTTTTGTTCGACAAGAATAAAGTTATTGTTCTTCACATTTTATCCACAATTCACCTCTTTTAATGCCTTACATTTATACTTATCTCTGGGCCATCACTCCAATCGTAGAGCTGCGTGGCGCCATTCCTATCGGGTACTTGCATTACCAATTGGGGATAATTCCAACAACCCTCATCGGCATTCTGGGCGGCATCACCATCGTGCTGTTTTGTTTATCCATTTTACCAACGATTTTTAAGCTTTTGGAATATGTTCCGGTACTCGACAAAGTTAAAAATGCCGTTCTAGAAAAGACTCGAACCAAACACTCTGAAAAAATGCGCCTCTGGGGCGAGTTTTTTTTAGTCGTGCTAGTCGCCATCCCCTTACCGGGTAGCGGCGCGTTTACGGGCAGCTTAGTGGCCTATCTTTTTGGAATCCCCTTTAAAACGGCTTTTATGCTGATAAGCTTCGGCACAATTATTAGCGGTATTATTGTCGCCACGCTCACCTTATCGGGTGAAGGGCTTTGGAGTTTTATTTCCGGCCTTCTTTAAAGCTTTTAACGAATTCGCACTGGTTTTTCCGGACTTCGGTAATCCCAAATTTCTGACGGACTAACACCTTCATCTAACTCTGGTGCCTCAAACGCTAACTGCACCTGACTCCCCCACTCAGCTAGAATTTTAGCTGGGTCATAAATATTGGGTTTCCCGGAAACATTGGCGGAAGTTGCGGTTACGGGGTAATCGATTTCAATCGCCACCTCTGGGCGCGTCGCAATGCGAAAGCCAACCCCGTCTTCTGGCCAGTAAGGCGATTTCGGTAATTTTTTGGTCGGTTTTAAAATAACCGTTCGAGGCTCATCAACAAAGAAGGCTTCGTCTAATGAATCTGGCACCTGAGCAAACTCACCTAGCATTTGCCAGTCTTTTACCATTAAGGTTGTGTATTTTTCCGCTGGACGATTTTTTAAAGCGTAAAGCGTCTCTAATCCTTCCTTGTCATCAGCCCTTACACCCAGTCCGTAACTGGTATCTGTTGGGTACGCCACAATCAATCCGGTCTTAAACATACACAAACCTTAGCAAAATTGATTTGACCGCCCAAGCAATTTTTTTAAGATCATCAAGCTTTGAAAAAAAGCCACATGGCGCGCGTGTCGTATAATGGCTATTATCCCGGCCTTCCAAGCCGATGACGTGGGTTCGATTCCCACCACGCGCTCCAAAAAAAGTCAGCACTCATAAAATGAGTTCTGGCTTTTTTTATTAGCACGAAGTGCTGAACCCACGTGGGTTCGATACGAGGCCATGAGCGTGAAAGCATTTTTCGCAGAAAAATATTTTCTAAGCGAATAACGAGTCACGGCAAACTTAAAGTTGGAATAAATGAAGTATTCCCACTATGCGCTTTTGCATTAGACAAGGCTTATCACGACTCTTCCAAAAAAATATAAAAACAGGGAGAGTATAAGAAAAAACAGCGCAACACGCCCTGCTTTATTTTTAATAATATTGGGGCAGATAAAAGTTACGATTGCAAGAACGAGTAACAACACAGCCAAGGTAGACAACGGAAGCAAGTATTCAGAATCCAACAATAGTTGTTTTGCGGTTGGCAGCAGTTCATCTTTAGAAATGCGATCACTCCAGAGAAGCCACAGAAGAATAAATGACCATAAAGCGACATAAATATAAAGACTGGCTTTAACACTGAAGTCGATAGTCCGTTTAGCCGTTTCTCCCTTTTCATAAAGAGCTTCAGCTAAAGCTATTAGCCATTTTTTTAGCTTCTTAAGGTTTCTGCTTATGTTTTCTTTCATGGGTAGTAGATACTAATAAATCAGCAAGAAACTCGCAAGTAACAACCTCAGCGTCCGCGTGAGCCGTCATGGTTGGTGGGAGAAGTACACTCGTTATCGTCATGCGTTTCGCTCGGGGCTTCCCCGAGCCCTCTTTTCTGCCGAGAGAAATTAAACTGTGTTTAGTGCCTTCGTTTTATCATATAGATTTTTTAATTCACCTATTCCCATGTCTAAAATTGGTTCATACATGAATGAATTAAGGTGAATGTTTTCGGGCGTCATTACGTTTACGCTATCAAGAACTGATAATGTTTCATTTGAAATATTAAGAAGTCTTTGATTACCTTTAATGCTTTTAATCAAATTTGCGGTTTGTCCTCGTTCAATTTTATCAATTCGCCATGAAGTTATTCCTGGAATACTTAATATTTTAGGAATCATAAAGCGCTCAGCTTCAAGCCGAATTGCGATAGCCAGAATAATTTTATATTCAAGTGAAGAATTATTTAGTTGAATATTATTTGCAACAATAGTTATTTCAGAAATGATTGTCTTTTTTAAAGTCTCCGGAGGGAATCTGCTACTCCCTAAATAATCTGTATAAAGACTTTGAATATCAGCAAAAGTTATATTTTCACTTGCTTTAACAACAAAGTCTCCTGTCTCAGGTGATTCATCATAGATTCTTACGAAATCGTTATTTTCTCCTGTTACAACGTTCCCGTCTATTACCTTCAAACGTTTGCCAAATTTATCATAAGGTAATTCGTTTTTCTTATGTAAGAGATGCGTTAAAAGCATGAAGTGTTCCGATATGTTCTTTCCATACTCAATCAAATTTCTCACAAAAGGAATTAAAGCAATAATATTTTTTGCAGTAAGGTTTTCTTTCCAAGCATTAAATGGTTCTTCTTGGTATTGCTCAATCTCAAGTTTAATTTCATCACCACTAATTTCTGAGTGCAGTTTATTACTTGAGGCCACTTTTAACCGAGCAGAAACTGTTCGATAAAAATCAAAATTATGTGTTAAAACAATCAAATTAAATGGTCTTACCTCATTTCCACTACCTTGAGGCCCATTGGCTGGAATTACTTCAAATTCAGCCGTATCACGTAAATACTCAATTATTGCATATTTGTTTTTGTAATCAAAAGAGTCTGCAATATCATCAATCACTAATAATTTTTGTGGGATTTCTACTTCTGCATTTCTAACTTCCTGCTTTATTGCTTCAATATCAAAAATAATGTTTAAAAGGTATAGTGCTCTTTTCTCACCTTGACTGAGACTTTCTAAAATTGAATTTTTGTCTTTTATAAAAACATTAGCAGGTGAATCATTATTTTTGTCTCCATCTTTATAGAACTTAAATTCAATAATTGGTGCTTCTCCAAAAATAGAATTTTCTAAGTTACCAATATCCATTGAAAATGGCATAGAAAATCGCTCATTAAAAATATCTACAGCCTCTTTCCATTTAGTTCCATCAAGCAGATCGTCTGTAATTCTGCTTTTTAGTGCTAAATATTTAGTCTTCAAAAGTTCAAATAAATTATCATCATTCGAAGTTTTAATTTGCTCTAAATACTCAGACCAGAAGCTTTTTCTAAACTGAGTTATATTTTTTAATTCTATAACCAATGTTGGATCAGATTCTATTTTTGATAAAAGAAATGTACCAGTTTTATTTTTACTTAACTCTGTTGTGATTTTCTTAAATTCATTACTCTCTCTTATTTCGCCTAGCACTTCTTGTAATTCTGCATTAAATTCATCTTTATCTTTACTTTCTCCATCAAGAATGAATCCATTGTTGCCTTCTAAAAATTTGGTATTTTTTGCGGTCTTTGCTAGTTCTTGAAACGCTCCAAGGGAAAAGCCACCCCTTGCTAAATATGAGTATTTAAGTGTTCCATCGGCCTTAGTTGTTGAGTAAATTTCATCAGTCTTATGCAAGAAATCATCAATGAAACTTTGAAAATTGGCAGATTCTATGAATTTTTCAGAAGCACCATTATCAAACAAATCTTTATATTCTATTTGCAAACAGTTAGCTGCTGGTAAACAAGCTTCTAATAGTGAATCAAGAAAACTATTGTTACTTAGGCCAAAGTCTTTTAGAAATTTACTTTCTAATTTAGAAATATTATTAATCTCTCGTGCATTGTTGGGAATAGTTAAACCTGTTTTAACTTTTAGTTCTCTGAGCAGCAAAAACCTTAATTCAAGAACTTCAAAAAAATCATTTTGCAACGTTATATCTAAAAGTAGTTTAGAAATATTCTCAGATTGATAGCGTTCATCAAGACTTCCAATTGTGAAAATATCATGGCTGTCTATATGGTTTCCATTTATTGAAATACTGTGAGTAGATGGCTCATTAAAAACTAGATCCTTAATGTCATCCTCTGCTGAACTATTTTGATAAGCTTTGAAAACTTTAGTAAAAGAAGTTTTCATAGTTCCATTCTGAGAGTAAACAGCAAATACGTTCCCATTAGAAAAATTAAAGGTTTTTTCTAATGATTTTATTCCAAAACAATTCTTTAAATCCACTGATAATAATGTCATATTGAAATTGTAATTTAATTTAAAGGTTTTCCAAAAACCTATTTACGATATAAACAAAACCAATGCCTAAAACATCAGTTCAAGCTACTCAGATAGAATATAATCTTCACACCCTTGGTTGGAAAGCCTTTCAAGATCTTTGTTCTACGATTATCTCTGAGGTTTGGGGGCAAACTGCACAAATTTTTTCAGATACAAATGACGGTGGTCGAGATGGAGCTTTTTACGGTAAATGGGTACGAATAAAAGAGGAAGTCGAATTTCAAGATTTTGTTGTTCAGTGTAAATTCTCAAAAATTTCGGGGAAATCATTAAATTCATCTGACCTTTCTGACGAATTATCAAAAGTTGAAAAATTAGCAAAGAAAGGATTATGTCGTTCGTATCTGATAGTAACTAATGCAAAAGTTAGTGCTAAGAAAGAAGAAATTATCAGAAGAAAATTTGAATCAATTAACGGGGTCAATCATTGCCGTATATATGGAAAGGATTGGGTAACGGCTAAAATTAACGAAAATTCACGTCTAAGAATGCTAGTGCCACAGGTTTACGGCCTTGGTGATCTTAGCCAGATACTTGATCAGCGGGCTTATGAACAATCATCAGAGATTCTATCTTCACTTGGCGGTGATATTAAAAAATTTGTTGTTACGAAAGCACATCAAAAAAGTGCAAAAGCGATATTAGCGCATGGTTTTGTTTTGTTACTTGGAGACCCCGCTTCTGGTAAATCCACTATAGCTGCAGCTCTTGCG
>CAJQJI010000117.1 GCA_905478675.1 Candidatus Altimarinota bacterium | reverse complement strand
CTTCTTTGGCAAAATAGAGGAAGTGTAAGAAGGTTGTACTTCTTTCATGTTCTGGATTACGAGCTTCAATGATTTCCGCTCGAACGCTTTGGTTGTTGCGGAGTGATTCGGCAAGCGCTTTGTCAATTCCGTAAAGCAGTGTGCCATTAGGAACAGCTTCTTCTGGGGTGTTTAAGCCAGCGACACGGTAATCACAAGCTAAAATTTTATTTATATCCGTTAGGTTATTAGCGAGACTAAAAGCTTTTTTTAAAAGATGTTCACAGGCGATTTTAGCTTTTTCCATGTTTCCGCAGATAAGGTTTTCTTTTTCTTCTGCCTGTGGAGTGCCGGTAATACTTGCCATCACATTAGCGGGAAGGCGAACTCGTGTGAGTGTTTTTAACACCGCTCGAATTTGGGTTGAGTCGTTGCAGTTTTCTGCAAACAAGGCGATAGTTTCAACCCATTTGGTTTGTTCCGCCCTATCGGCTCTGCGCTGTCGGTTTAGTTCTTTGGGGGAAGGTCTTTGTGAGGACTTTAGGATTGATTCGTTCGTTTGAGGGAAGTGTACTTCTGGTGACATGTATTAAAAATGTAATAATTGTGAACATCCTTCTTATTGTGATTATTGAGTCAATTTTTTTAATTCTTTTTTGCTTTAATTATTTTTATTGTAAAAAAAATTTACTTTTAGGTTTATTTTTATAGAAATAGACTAATTTAACTTTTTATTCTTATGGCTTTATCTGAATGTAACGGGTGCGAAGAAGGAGCGAGTTGTAGAGTTCAGGCTGTTTTAGAGCGGGTTTGGGGCGATGCGGAACCAGTAACTGATCGCGAGGTGGCAAAGGCTTTTAAGGCGCAGAACGTTGGCCCAGAAGTTTGTAGTGCTCTCGCCGTAATTGGGAGACTGCAAGACGGTGTTTTGGCGGGGGTTGCCGCTCACTTAAAATCTGCTTAGGCGTACTTTGGGGTCGTTTATAAAAAGCCCACATTATTGATGTGGGCTTTTTTATTAAAGACGCTCTGTTTTTAAGGATGTAAGATTCTATCAACGGCACTCGTAATTTTTTGATTTGGCAGTAGGGGAACGGCATTGTGTTGATGGTGCAGGGTTGATTGTTGATCTAAATCTTCAAGGGCTATTTGTGTCACGGCTTTCACAATTCCTGGATAGGCTTTTTCAATTTCGAGTAAATTAGAGTAGCCTAAACAATAAACTAAATAGGTGTAGTGGTTTGCTAATACGGCAATAGTGGTGGCTTGAATGTTTTTCCCAGCCGCTTGTCTTAAGGCTACGACGGTAGCGGTGTAACAGTCTCCACAGCCAGTTCCGTCTTTGTTTTCGGGTAAAGCGCCTCTGGCGGCAATAGCTTGGTTGATCGCTTGTTTTTTACTTTCATTCAAGATGGGAACGTAGTGTTGTGTTCTGATAACTTCACCGGTAGTGGCATCTTTTTTAGTTCTTACTATGGTGGTGGGACTGGCACTATCGGTTAAAAAAACGTAGCTGCTTTCGTTCATCATAGAAGAAAGTAGTTGGGCCGCTCTTTCTCCAGCCGCTTCTCTTTTTGTGGGGTCATCAGAAAGTTTGTAGTTTTGGGCGGCTTTTGTTAGTTCCTCAATTTCTGCCTCATTAAGGGTTCCCTTTGGGAGATCATTTTTTAAGTATTCAATTATTTTTTTAAACTTGAGCGTTTTACCGTCTTTCTTTAAAAAAGCATGAATGGCTAACTTTGCTTTTAGGGTTAATTTTAAAATGACACTGGTTAGGTGGTCTCGGTGTTCAGGGTTTTTAGGAATATCGGTCGTTTCCTCTAGCGCGGCTAATAATGTGGGATCTTGGCTGATAAGTGGGTCGCGCGAACTTCTTAACCAGGTAATCGCCTCTGGTAGGTTGCACGTAAAAGCATTACACAACGCCAGTAGATTTTGGTGTCGGTCTATGCCTTCTCTAATTTGATTTGATCCAAGACTCCAGGTTAGGTGGGTATTGCCAGCACTTTGTTTAACGGCTTCTTTAATACTATTAAGCGCCTTAGCGTCGGGTTGGTTGTGGAGTACTAAATGACGTGGTGGACCGGCGGGTAAAACGGATTCAAGTGAATCGATTGTGCCCAAAGGTGTGCTAAAATAAATTTCTTCATCGCTGCCGTTTTTCTTAATAAAAACTGAGCGACGAGGGGTGCCTTTAATAAGATTTAGTTCTAGGGTTTTAAGCTGAGCACATAGGCTGCGCATATGACGGTGTTCGTGTTCTTGAAGCGTTAAAAATAGTTTTGTCTCTGGCATTTTTTCTGCGTCAAGACCGAGATTTTCATGAATGGTTTGTCCAATGAGGGCTGCGTCGGTGGTAGTATTAAAAGCCCCGCCGCCAAAGCCGCTGCTTTTAGTTTCTTCGGTATAGGGAATTCTAAGTTCTTCGCCTTCATTGGTTGTAACTCGCATAAAAGGTTTGGTTCCCCCTATCAGTTCAATTTTATCGGCGGGAAGTTTTTGTTGTCCATCCGCAATTTTGGCGGCAATGCTGGGGGAGTCCAGGTCTTGAATTTGTTTTTTTAACGCTTCAAAATAAGGCTCCTCAAGGGTAATTCTAATATCTTCTACGGTGCCGCATTCAACTGAGGTAGAAATAGCCTCTCGTTCTTCTGGAGGGATCGGATTTTCCGAAATACCCTTTAATGACTCAGGCAGCTCTGTGTAAGTTAATTTTTCAAAGGGCATATTTTAGAGATAAGCTTTAAGCATGCGGGCGTAGATATCGGTAAAGGTGATATTTAAAACTTTAGAATCTTGATCGTAATGCAGTTTAACATTGGTCGGGTCTAGCTTTTGTCCCGGAAAATTTAAGCGAGACGCTAGGTCTTGTAAGGTTGTGTTTGCTAAATCTTTTAGCCGACGCTCAATGTCTGACGGCGGTGTTTCTGACCAATGATCCTGTAAGCCTAAACCGCTAATACCATCGGCGAGTGATTTGCCTGGAATCGGGTGTCGAACGAGACTTATTAAAACTTGGTCTTGCTGTGTTAGTAATCCAAAATCGGCGCAAGCATAATTAAGGGTTATGTCTTGACCGTCGATTTTTATTTTTTGATCTAATGGGTTTGGGGTTTTCTTTAAATCGGTTCGAACTTTTTTGCCAATTTCGAAATACCACTTTAGAACGGTTAGGGCTTCTGGGACCTCGTTTGATTGAGCTAATTGATGGTAGGCTTTTATGAGTACCTCTTTTTGGTTTAGCGTGCCCGAAAAAACATGTGTGTCATAGCCATCATCTAAATAGGCCGTGTTTTCAAGGCCTTTGCGGATAATCGTTTCTTCAATTTGATTGCGAGCAGTTTCCATGAAAGAAAAATAAAAGCACCCGAGGGTGCTTTGTAGGTTTGATTAGCGGCTAAATCCTGTGTAATTGGGGTCTGTAAAACGTTTTGTATCGTGCTCATTACTTTGTGGGCTTTTTGCTACAACATCTTCTTGAATGGCCTCAATTTCTTCTGGACTTAATGCTGATACGGTTTCAGTCACTTTTTTACGTATAGTGCCAGCTGCGCAATGAGTGATTGTATCGTTTTCAATGTTTTCAGCTAGCGGAAAGCCTTCAGAGTCAGTGGGAACT
Source organism: Candidatus Altimarinota bacterium (assembly GCA_905478675.1). Classification (GTDB taxonomy): domain Bacteria; phylum Patescibacteriota; class Gracilibacteria; order UBA4473; family UBA4473; genus JAACPJ01. Next base: position 7,034 of record CAJQJI010000117.1, on the reverse strand, counting down.
TCCTCGAGTGGATGGAATCGATTGTATTCTGACATGGGGAATGTGGGTTAATTGTCAAAATAGTAAAATTTACAAAGAACTTGTCAATTATTTATTTTATTTTTTAAATTATTAGTCTTTTGAGTCTAAACTTGAACTAATTTTAATTCTTTATCGGTTAGTTCCCACGGAAAATTTTTTTCCCAGGCTTGGTAAATAGGGGTTTCTTCAATAGGGGTGCGCCAAAAAAGGTCATCAAGTTGGTCTATCATGCCCGTTCGTAAACGAGAAGGACGCGCTGAAATATAAATAAGTGCTAAACCAATTAGGGCGATTAAAAATGGAAAACTGTTCGTCACTATATCTTTTAGATCAACGTTAAAATTGCTTGGTGTTTTAGATTTGTTATCTGGGGTTAGATCGGCCCATAAAGAGGAGAGTACATTGCTGGCTTCGTGTGGCTTAAAGGTACTTAAATCCATAACCCCGTCCGCTTGTACGGTTAGTTCTGGTGTTTCGCCCGTAATGCTAACTCTTGTTTTCATGGCTTTATCAAACTGACCGACAAAGTAAGTTGATTTATCATCTAAAAAGGGGACTTGTTCTGGGCGAACGGCTGTTACATTGCCTCCAAAATTAGCTTGAATATTACTTAAATAAACAGGACCAAGTTTGGTCAGGCTAAACATCTCAAACTGCTCGTTTAAGTTTAAAAAATCTTCGGGTTTAAATTGAAGCCAACGTGTTTGTGTTGGACCGCCTAATAGCACGAGGCGATAGTTTTCATCACCAACTAAAGCTGTAGCTTCTTCCGCGCTTAAGACTTTTAACCCAGTGTTTTTTAGATTTTTTACTAAGGGGGTAAACTTTTTTCGTTCAGCTTTGTTACTAAAGTTTTCAACTAATACGGTTTCGACTTCTAGGGCGGGTAAATCTTCCCCTGGGTAAACCCGTAAGGCAAAGTAGCCTGGAGCTTCTTCAGTGCGAATAACCTCGTAGGCAATGTTTTGTGCTAAGGCTTGATTAAGTGTTAGCGTCAATGAGACAAAATAGAAGATAAGTCTTTTCATTAACTGACTAATAGCATTATTTGCCTTTTTTGCAAATTATATTTTTTAAATAAAAAAAGCTTCCACTTATTTGGGGAAACCTTTTTTATGTGTGATGTTAATAACGTTTTTAGCGTGTTATGATTTGGCTGAGTTTGTAAATAATTTCCGCGGCTTCGCCTCGAGTAATCAGCCCATTAGGAATTGCCGTGTTACCGGTGCTGGTGCGAAGTAGTTTTTGGTCACGAGCAAAGGCAAAGTAAGGGGCATACCAAACTTCTTTTGCTATATCTGGGTAGGGATCACTTGTTATTTCTGGTAGCGGGAAATCACCAGTAGCAATAGCCATTTTCAAAAACTCAGCTCGGCTCACGGTATTGCCTGGTTTAAAGCTTCCGTCCGGATACCCTTTCACAATTTCACGTTTAAGGGCTGTTTGAATATAAGGCGCGAACCAAGCCGTATTGCTAACATCACTGAAACTGCTGTTTTCACTGCTTTCTGCAAAAATACTATTGGCTTCTAAAATGAGTTTAAGGGCCTCGGCTCGGTTTAAGGTGTTATCGGGACGGAACGTTCCATCTTCATACCCTTTAACAATATTGTTGTCTTTCAAGTACTTGATAGCGGTTGAATAGGTGTGACTCCCTGGAATATCACTGAAAATTTCTGGTTTTAAACTTGGCGATTTAACTTCGCCAAAATCACTTACGGCCACAAGTCTAAAAGGGTACTCGCTGCTCGTTTTAATAATAATTTCGGCTTCACCATTGGCATCGAAATCGCTGGCTTTTAGAACGGCTGGAGTTACTTTGGCGCGGTCACGAAGTGTTGAAGATAGTTCAATGCCAGCCGTGGCGACTAAGTTGGCTTCGTTGATTTTAATTTTAACGGTTTCGTCTTCTCCCGGGGTGTAGCTTTGATCCGTTTCAAAGCTAATTTCTAGGGCGCCTTTACGAACCGTTTGTACCATAACCATATCTGCTGGTGCGGTTTCGGCTAACTCAATTACTGTTTCTTCGGCTGGAGCTGAGGTTTGAAGCGTTTCCTCGTCTTCCCATTTTTCAATTCTATTATTTTCTTGGTTTTCATTTGTTTCAACCGGTTCGACGTCGGTGGTTTCCGTTTCAGTGTTTTCAACTGGCGTTTGAATGCTTTCAATAACAGCCGGAATAGCCGTATCGTCAACCGCTACAAGATTGTTAAGGTTGATACTATTATCATTGTATTTCGCTACAAAATTGAGTGGGTGTTCCGTGTACTGTTTAGCGTTTTGTGCTCCAAATCCTGCTTCGACAGCGTCAAAGTTTGAGTTATATCCAGCCGCTTGTAGCTCTGCATAGCTAAAGGGCCAGTAAGGAATGAAAGGCGCATCTGAACGATCAATCTGAAAATGCAAGTGTGGCGCTGTAGCAAATCCAGTTTCGCCGGTTTCACCAATAATTTCGCCTTTCTCAACTTTTTGCCCTTCGCGAACCTTTATTTTTGAAAGATGAGCATAAGTTGAAACCAAGGTGGTAGTCTGCCCTGGATTTCGTGGATCCGGAATGTTTACATGAGCCACCGAGATAGCTTTTCCGTAACCGGTAGTCTTTTCTTGTACTTTATAAACTACCCCATTGGAAATACTTTGAACTGGGGTTCCAATTAAAGTTTTAATATCAATTCCAGGATGAGATCCACTGTTTTCGGTCGCGTCTAGTTTGTAGTTTCCTAAATTAGGAACAGGATAGGTGATATACGCGTTTCGTTGGTCATCATTTGATTCTTCCCAGACTTCCCCTTGTTTCATGTCTTGCAGGTTGTAGTCAGGAATAGGAATGATTTTGCTTGAGGGGATTTGATCGAAACGCATGGTGCGCTCAGTGCTGCTTAATTGTGTCCAATCTGGTACATGGGTAATTGGAATGGTAGTTCCGGTAAACTCCGTTTGTGGTAGATCAAGCAAGCTGGCTTTAAAAATATAACCATAGTTTTGTAGGAAACTTCCAAAGACTAAGGCACAACTGGTAAGGGTGATAACCGCGATGGCGTTTTGGTTTTCACTGATTAAGTTGCTCCAGCTAAACTGAGCTTTTCGTAAGGCCTTACGCGTAAACCCTAAGTCTGAAATATCTTTTTCAACATTGGGTTTTCTTAGTTGTGAAAGTTCGTATCCAGCACCAATGCCAACGATGAAGATTATTAGGTCGATAAGTTTACGCATCTGCCGCTTATTAATAAATCTGGCGATTATAGCAGATTTAGCGTGATTTTTCAAGTATCGTTAAAGTGTTAAAAGAAGAGTACGAAAAAGACTTGCGAGAAAGTCTTTCACTATTACAATCGCTTGGCTCTTATATTAATTCGCACGCGTAGCTCAGCTGGATAGAGCATCGGTCTTCGGAACCGAGGGTCATAGGTTCGAATCCTATCGCGTGTACCAAAAAACATCTGATCCCAATATAGGGGTTAGATGTTTTTTTATTGAGTAGCAATGCGACAGGATTTGAACCTGTAAATCTGCTATTTTTTTAGGCTTTCTTAGATTGTTTTTCAGGTAATTCAACTCTCATAATTCTTAGAGTAACCATGAATAGTAGGATTAATTTTTCTAAGCTGTAGTTATTTGGAGTATGTCTAGTGTGGCTTATTCTATTTCTCAGGTTAAGTGACAATTCAAATGGAGGCATAAGATCGAGTAATAAGAAGTTGATAAAGAATCTCTCCTTTTTCGATTTTATAATTTTTTTACGAATTTTTTTTGTTTGCTCAGACATTAGAAAGGTATGTAAGGTTCTCCGATTTTTTTTTGTTTTACCTTCTTTTGTTTGAGTTAAGTCAAAAATTGAAGCACCATGGATTTGAAATATCTCCCGAATTAGTCCTTCAATTTTAGTGACTAAAGAATCGGTTGAAAGCATCAGTGTTCCTCTTTGTTCTTCTCCATGATTCTCTTCCTTAAATAAAACTAAAAAAAGCTTTAAGGAAGGCATTAATAGTTTGCTCCAATCCATTGCTTCAAAGTAAGTTGAACCAAAAAATTTATTTCTTGAATTTGATTTCACCCAAGAGCGATTTATAAACTCAATTACATCTTCTTCTTTTATTTGATCGTTGATTAAAAGTTCTCGGAGAAGATGAGTATAATAAAAAGCCATTTGGTTTAATGTGAGGCCATAGTTATCAAATTTTTTCTTTTGTTTTTTTTGCTGATCAGAAAGAGTTTCACCAGTTAAGTGGTTTTGTTCATCAAGAATGTGAACACTGGCTATTAAATCAATTATTGAGTCATTTTCTTCATCTGTCTCAATATTATCAGGTATAATATCTTCTAAATTTGAAAGGTAAATCAACAGATCTAGGCCTGAAAAATCTTTAGCTAAATCTTTGGCGGTCTGTTTTGCCAACTCCACGATTGGCCGCATATCAATTTCAAAAGTACTTTGCTGTAATTCAACATTTGGAGCCTCCGCTTGAATTAGCTCTTGTACTAATGATGCTTTTTGTTCATTGCCTGTAGCAACATAAATTTTTAAAGCATTCTCAAGCTGAATTATTTTTGCTAAAGAAGTTTTTTCTCTCTTAAAATCTGAAAAATATAAATCAGCTTTTTTGTTTTCCCAGTAAAATTCTTCACGATCAGCGTTTATAAATTCCTCCAAACTAGACTGCATATCCCAGAAAGCTTTGGCAAAAGAAGAATTTCCATCTTTTAAAAGAACGGACGCTCGTTCTTCACAGATATTAATCAAAAAATGAATTGCCTCTTCTTTGAGTAAACTACCTTCATGTATTATTAAAATTGAAACAAGGTCTGCACATAGTTTGTTTTTAGAGCGACTTTTGTTGTTAAAAGATGCGAGTGTTTGCAAAAGAATTTCTTTAACGCTTTCTCTTTCATACTCTATTTGGACAGATAGGGTGTAAGCTCGAGACAGAAAACGTGAAACAGATAGCCCGTCACCAGCAGAACGTTTTTTGGCATCAAGATCTCTTTCCTCATAAGTTTTAGCCAGTTCTAGATAATTATTTACTGCATTTTTTCCGCACTCATGATCGTTGCTCAGTATGTAAGCTAAATCGTTATAACGAGCTTTTAGTAAAGTGCTCTTCTGCTCTTTTAGCTCAGATTTAATAACCTTTAAAAAAGAATCATCAAATTTACTAGTATCTGGTGACTCCCAATAGTTTCCATCCTCGTTTTGCCCAGACATAAAAGGCTGTATTGATCCATCAGTTTTTATTGAAACAATTAAAGCATTAATAATTTGCTGTACATAGTCAGCCATAATTTGGTTACCAATCCCTAAAAAAAGATCTCTAGCCTTTATGTAGTCATTACTAAACTCTTGCAGATATTCAGGGTGTTTTGGTATAAGTTCAGAATTTCTAGCTTGTATAAGGATTGATTCAGGGGGTGTGTGGTTGTTTTGAGACATAAACTATTTATACTCGTGCGTTAATGTTAAGACAAAAATAAGTTCGAACTTCCTCCAACAGGGTGTACCAAAAAAAGTTTGTGCCCATTTGTGCTCAAATTTTTTTTTATTAAATCAGGAGGAGCACCGTAAAAAGATTGGGGGCCAGTCTAAATTCCATTGCACATACACTGGGCATTTTGCTAAACTGGTTTTTGAGAACTTATGAGTCAGACAACCTACGCTTTTGTCGATATTGAAACCACTGGCTCTTCACCGTCGGTGGGCCGAATTACCGAAGTGGCGATTATCTTGATGCGTGATCATCAGGTGATTGATACGTTTCAAACCTTGGTAAACCCGGAAACCGCGATTCCACCTTTTATTACTAAGGTAACGGGGATTGATGATGCAATGGTGCAGTCTGCACCAACCTTTGGGGAAGTGGCTCAAACAGTGTGGGAAAAATTGGCGGGCTGTACTTTTGTAGCGCATAATGTGAGCTTTGATTACGGATTTTTAAAAAAGGAGTTTCAACGTTTTGAGATAGAATTTGAAGCGCCAACTTTATGTACCGTTAAATTGTCTCGTCAGTTATATCCAGAACATTCGCGCCACGGTTTAGACGCGTTAATAGAACGCTTTGATTTAAACGTTGAAAACCGACATCGAGCGTTAGATGATTGTCAGTTAATGATTGATTTATGGGCGCTTTGGCATCAATCGGATGCCCAGAAACTGCTGGCGGCGGTGGCGCAACAGTTGCGAGGCCCGATTTTACCAAAAAATTTACCGGCCACAGCGTTAGATGATTTGCCTGCTACTCCTGGTGTATATTATTTTTACGCTGAAAATGCCTCCAAGCCGTTGTATATTGGTAGAGGGACGAATATTAAAAAACGGGTGTTACGTCATTTTTCAGGAGAGCACTTAAGTGCGAAGCAGACCGAAATGATCGAGCAGATTACTCATATTGATCATGTTGAAACCACCGGTGAGCTTGGAGCTATGCTGCGTGAAGTTGACCAAATTAAAACGCAGGCTCCACTTTATAACCGCACAATGAGCCGGGCAGAGACTTTTTATACACTTTGTTTACAAACGACAAAAACTTATAACCAAGTAGAAATTAAAGAAATTAAGCCCTCCGAATTTATGGCTCAATCATCGTACTACGGTTGTTTTCGTTCGCCGGCCGAGGCTAAAAAGACATTGAATAAATTTGTTGTTCAATTTGGGCTGTGTGAACCTTTACTTGGTCTAACGAAAAACGATGGTTCTTGTTTGGCCTATGAAAAAGGTCAGTGTCAGGGTGGTTGTGCCGGCACGTTCCCAGTAGCGAAATATAATTTCACACTACAGCAAGCTTTAACGAAATATAAATTGAAAAATTGGTGGTTTTCGGGCCCTATAGCGATTAAAGAGCATTGTGCAGACCAAAAAAGAACTCAAGCTCATTTTTTTGACCAGTGGTGTTACTTGGGGACGCTCGAAACAACCGAAGAAACCTTTAACCTAAGTGATTTAGAGGCGCCGACCTTTGATGCGGATTATTATAAAGTTTTACAGCGATTCTTTCGCAAGCCATTAAGCGCAAACACTGAAA
>CAJQJI010000116.1 GCA_905478675.1 Candidatus Altimarinota bacterium | reverse complement strand
CGGGTATTTATGGGATGAATTTTGCGTATATGCCTGGTTTAGGGGCCCACTCTGCTTTTTGGTGGATGATGTTTGGGATGCTGGCGTTAAGTTTGCTAATTCTTTGGTTTTTAAAGCGGAAGCGTTGGTTTTAAGTATGATTAAATTATGAGTGATAAAGCTTTAACCGAAGAAACTGTGAAAAAAACGCGTGAGGCATTTGTGTTAATTGCGTTTAGACTTTTTTGGGCGCAATTTTTTTTAGGCGCGCTTTATTTTTTATCCATTGAGTGGTTGGGTTTAGTCGATTCGGAAGTGGTGATTGGCCGTTTGCCAGTGTTTGCGGCCGTGCAAAGTTTGCAAATTTTGTTAAGTTTGTACTTTTTCATGCGTTGGTTTAACCATTATTACTACATCTCAGATAGTGAGGTGGTGTGTCATCGTGGCATTTTTTCTCAGAGCTCTGATTTTTATTCTTTAGAACGGCTTGAGTCGGCTAATTTAAAGCAAAGTTTCTTGGGAATGGTTTTTAATTATGGCACCATTAAAATCACCATTCATCACAGCGATCATCGTGATGCAGTGCTCATTAAAAATATACCACGTCCGAAAAAACAGACGCGTATTATTGAGCGTAATCTGCGTGAAAAAAAATAATTTAAAACATGGTAAAAGCGCGACAAAAGGTTGGTAAAAGAATTTGGGAATTAGATCTTTTAAGAGCCTTGGCCGTTTTAGGAATGCTTTGTTTTCATTGGTTTTATTTGCTCGATTTCTGGGATTTAAAACAGACCGATTTGTTTATTGGCCGTTGGGAAGTATTTGGAAATACGATTCGTGAAACTTTTTTTATGGTAGTAGGGGCGGGCTTAGTGTTGTCTTATCAGAATAGTGTTAAACGCAATTCTTCGTTTTTAAATTATGGTTTAAGAACGATGAAAAAGGGGGGATTGTTACTCTTGTTGGGCGGCGTGATAACGTTATGGAGTTTTGTTTTTGCGCCTGATCAAGTTATTCGGTTTGGGGTACTTTCGTTTATTGGGACAGGCATGATTTTGTTATGGCCGTTGGTGGCGCGGTGGTATTTACTGGCCGCTTTTACACTGCTTATTTTGTTTATTAAACAACAGTGGGGATCGGTTTGGGCACACGAATCTTTGTGGGCTTATATTTTGGGGTTTTATCCGTACTACTGGCCAAGTTTAGATTATTTTCCGTTAGTGCCGTGGTTAGCCTCTATTAGTCTAGGAGGGGTGTTGGCTAGTTTTTTATTTAAAGATGGCGCGCGGCGGTACCCGTTTTTTCCGCTTCCGTTTTTTTTAAAACCACTGATTTGGGTGGGGCAACAAGCCTTGTTTATATACCTGTTACATATTCCTTTTTTAGTCGTGATTATTTGGGGATTCGTAAAACTCAAATTTTATTAGAGCCTGTTAAATGTGTTTTACCGCTTAAATAGTTGTTCAAACCGTGTAAAACGCTATAGCTTCTGGGTAATAAAATTTTTATGGCCAAACAAGATACCGTTATTAAGTTTCAAAACGCTTCGTATATGTACTACGAAAGCAAAAAAGTGATTCTAGATGATGTCACTTTTAATATTCGTCGCGGGAATAAAATTACCTTGATGGGACAAAATGGAGCCGGAAAAAGCACCATTTTTAAAATGATTGCCGGTGAAATTAAACCCGATGAAGGCAAGATTCATATTGATTTAGGGGCAAGTATCGCGACTTCAAAACAAGTAATGGAACCGCAATTTATGGACTTAAATGTGCGTGAGTTTTTTGAAACCGCTTTTGCTGAAAAAATTTATGATATTGATCGTAAAATTGCCGCGGTATTAGACACGGTGAACTTTAAAACGCCGTACGAAAAATTAATTAAAGATTTTTCAGGCGGCCAACAAGCGCGACTGCTGCTAGCGTACGCGTTGATTCAAGATCCAGATATTTTGTTGCTCGATGAACCGACCAATAATTTAGATACGGAAGGGATTAATCATTTGATCTCGTTTTTGATGATGTACGAAAAAACCGTGGTGGTGATTTCGCATGACGCGGACTTTTTAAACTTGTTTACCGACGGTGTTATTTATTTAGACGTGCACACACACAAAATTTCACAACACGTGGGCGATTATTTTGACGTAGTCGAAGAAATTGAAGCGCTTCGAACCAAAGAAAATCTTAAAAATGCGCGTTTACAGCGTGAAATTCAAAAAAACAAAGACCAAGCCAACGTGTTTGCCAAAAAAGGAGGGAAACTGCGTTTAGTGGCTAAAAAAATGCGTGAAGCGGCCGAAGAAGCCGAAGAGAATATGGTCGAAGTACGAAAAGAAGATAAAACGATCCGAGATTTTAGAATCCCCGTGCAAGAAGGTTTAGGGGCGGTCTCACTAGCCATTGACCACTTGAGCGTGATGATTGATCACGAAGTGAAAGAGAAAAAAGTAAAACTCGAATTACGGCACGGTGATCATCTGCAACTTAAAGGGCCTAACGGTATTGGAAAAACCACGTTACTAGAACGTATTGCTAAAAACGAGTGTTCTGGCATTACCATTAACCCGTTGATTAAAATTCGTTACTACCGCCAAGATTTTTCAAATTTAGATTTTAATAAAACCTGTGAAGAAATTTTGCTCGAAGCGATTGAAACTTTTGAGGGTGATAGTTTGGAACAACACATGCGTTCAGCCGCGTCTGGGTTTTTGTTCACTCGGCAATTGCTAAATGCCACGGTGGGGTCGTTGTCTGAAGGGCAAAAAGGGTTGTTAGCCTTTTGTCGGCTACGGCTAATGAAACCCGGTCTGATTATTTTTGATGAACCAACCAATCATATTAACTTCCGTCATATTCCGGTGATTGCTAACGCGATGAAAGAATATAAAGGGGCCATGATTGTGGTGTCGCATGTGGATGAGTTTGTGAAACAAATTAATATTGATGAAGTGTTAGATTTGGGGGTGTAGGAAAGGTTTATTAGATGAAAAAATTGAGTTCGAACTCTAAACATTAAGTTGCACAAAGAGTTCGAACTCTTTTTTCTGCTAGAGAGCGTGCTTGTTTTGTGATGCACTGGGGGAGCGATGATTGACTTTTAATTAAAACATACTTATTAATTAATTAAATTAGACTTGAAGAAAATGGAAATGAAGAAATTTGGTCGCGGTGCAGCTTTAGCGGGAGCGTTATTATCGACGGAACCAGCGTTAGCAGAGGCGCCAAATTCAATGACCCCAGAGGTCACGCCGATAGTAGCCCTTGATTCAGAATACACCCCAGAAAGTGTTGAGGCTCTGATTGCGGAAATAGAAGCGACTCGAGCGGCTACAGCGGAAGCGTGTAGAGAAGCCTATCGTGGAAATGATGCAGTCGAGGGGCATGGTAGCAGAGCTACTTATGGAAAATGTCGTTTAGAGGCAGCGAAAGAATCGAGTGAGGCGCTTGCAAACTTGCAAGCTGCTTTAAATCGACAGTTCGAGGCGATTAGTTTGGAACATGCCAATTTGCAGCAATTTTTGAATATTTTATACCAACTGCAATTAGCGGCGGCCGAAGCCGGGAATGATGCCGCTATTGCTCGAATTCAAGATCTACGAGCCGAAGCCTTAGCGACCATGACCAGTGCCGAAACAATTGAAGAAATGACTGTTCGACTAGAGGCCGAAGCTGATAGATTAGAAGCTTCAGCCGATGAACATGCGGCGTCAGCTGATGCACACGCAGCCTCAGCGGATGCACACGCGGAGTCAGCTGATGCACACGCGGCGTCAGCGGATGCACACGCGGCTTCAGCCGATGAACATGCGGCGTCAGCTGATGCACACGCAGCCTCGGCTGATGCACACGCGGCTTCAGCTGACGCTTTTGCCGCTCAGGCCGCTCGTTATGAAGCCGAAATTCAAGCTATTTGGCGTGATATTGCGTCCTCTGATATTTAAAGACTAGCGTCGGTTCTTGTATGAAAATTCTTATTATGCTATAATAATAAGAATTTTTTATTATGCCAGAACGCTTTGGTGGTTACGAATCGGAAGTCGCGGTGCCAGCCGTGGAAACCACAGAACCTACTGAGGAGGTGCGTCCTGGGTATCCGCCGGCGGGCCAAGCGGAGCGTTTACTCGCTATAGAGGCGGCGGAAGCGGCGGCTGATCTTGGCGAGGCGGAGGCGGTTCTCGCCGAATTAAATGCGACGCCAGAAACGAATGATCGAATGCTGGTATTAGCAAACTGGGTGGCTGAAAATTATCCAGCGTGCCAACCCCCAGAGCTAGGAGCCGAAATGTGTTTGCAGTATGAAGCTGAAGAACGAGCGTTTGAGCCTGAATTTGATATTACCGATGATTTAGAATTTGCGGCTATGGCGATTGATAAAGCTATGTTGAATTTACCTGCAGCGGCGGCCGCCAACCGAGAAACCGCGCTAGCGGCAGCCGCTTTGAAAGCCGAGCGAGAGGCAACGGCAGCGGCAATAGTAAGGGAGAGTGCCGAGGTGCTGCCCGATGCGGTTTTGCCGTTAGATGCTGCCGGAGAATTAGACGCGACGGCCTTGCCTATAGCGGCCGCCGAAGCGGCGGTCGGCGAAACGCCTGTAGCCGATGTGTCTCCAGAAGCGGTGCCAGTACGCTTAGAAGCGGCTAGAGCACAACAAGAAGCGAATCGAGTCGCCCTAGCCGCCGCAGAAGCAGAAGTCGCGGCAGAAGCGGCCAGAAAAGAGACCGCCTTAGCGGCACAAGCGCGAGCGGAAGGTAGAGTTGGCGTTGCGGGGAATAGAGATCACGCTGAAGCAAATAGAGAGCAATTTGAAGCAAAAAGAGACAAAACGGAAACAAATAGAGATCACGCTGAAGCAAATAGAGAATACGCTGAAGCAAATAGAGAGCAATCTGAAGCAAATAGAGACAAAACGGAAACAAATAGAGATCAAGCCGAAGCTGCTCGTGAAGCTCGTGAAGCGGCTAATGCGGCCGAAACAGGCGAAAGGCTGCAAGGGGCAGAACAATTACAAGCCAAATACGAAGAATTAAGAGGTCCAGAAGGCGCTCGTCGAATGAGCCAAAAAGAAGCCTTGCAAGAATTGTTGGATAAGTCTAAAAAC
>CAJQJI010000115.1 GCA_905478675.1 Candidatus Altimarinota bacterium | reverse complement strand
TCTAAACGCTGGCTGCCCGGCGAAAGTGACGCGTATTATTTTGCCAATGGCGATGAACATAACGCCGAAGGGATTTTAGATGAAGACGAAAGTGCCGGTGATATGTACGCTAACGAATGCGAAAACTCGACTTTGCCGCCCAAAGTATCCCCGAGCCAACCATTTATGGTGAATCTAAAAACGCGGATATTTCTTTCATTGGTTGGGGCAGTACAAAAGGGCCGCTAATCGATGCTGTAAATGACGCTCAAGCCCGAGGTTTAAAAGTGAATTACCTACACTACAGCTTTGTGTATCCACTTAAAACAGAGGTTTTAAACACTTTTTTTGCGGATAATCCAAACGTACACTTAGCCGAAGGAAATTATACGGGGCAACTCGGCAACTTGATTGAGCAACAAACGCCAAACCGGTTTAAAGGCCGACTGCTAAAATGGAATGGCCGCCCCTTTTTCACGGAAGACTTAGAACACTATATAAACGCTAATAAATAACCATGACGACTCCTAAATTACAGGCTCTCGTTGACGCTCAAAAAATCTATAATGATTACACTCTGCGTGATGACAATATCAACTGGTGGTGTGGTGGTTGTGGAAACTATCCGATTCAAAATGCTTTAAAACGCGCTTTAGCCCTGCAAGGCCTAGAACGCCGTGACGTGATGTTTTGTTTTGATGTGGGATGTAACGGGAATGGAGCTGATAAAATCGAAGCCAATACCATTCATGGGCTTCATGGGCGCGTGTTGCCGTTAGCGGCGGGTGTTAAAATTGCGAACCACAAAATGCAAGTAATCGCCGAAGCCGGTGACGGCGCTACTTTTTCGGAAGGGATTTCTCATTTAGCCCACGCGGTTCGAAATGATTACCCCGTTTTATTTTTACTGCACGATAACCAAAATTACGCTTTAACCACCGGACAACCATCGGCCTTAACGCCTAAATGCCAAAGCATGAACTGCGCCCCAGAAGGGTTAGAAGTCGAACCCTTCCACCCACTCGAAGTGGTATTGGGCTTAAAACCATCGTTTGTAGCGCAAACCTGTAGTGCTGATATTGATCATATGACCGAGACGATTCAAGCGGGCCTAAAACATAAAGGTTTCGCCTTTATCAATGTATTGCAAGCCTGCCCCACGTATAATAAATTTATCACCCACGAGTGGTATTTAGAACACATTCAACGCCTGCCCGAAGAGCACGACCCCACCAACATGGAATCGGCTCGGAAATATGGTTTTAGCAGCGACCCGTTTTATCTCGGGCAAATTTACTTAAACCCAGACCGAAAAAACTTTTTAGAAACCGTCGCGCACCGCGATGAAAACTCTCCACGGTTGATTGATGAGGTGGCGCATCAGGATATTTCTAAATTGTTGGCGAAGTTTTAAAAGCGGCTTTTTATCAACTGCATTACTGAAACTTCGGTCGACAGATATACTCTAAATTAGAGTCTAGGAGCGCTGGAATTCAACTACAACTTCTTCTCCAGCTCCATAATTTGATCACGCAGTAAGGCGGCGCGTTCGAAGTCTAAGTTTTCCACCGATAAATTCATTTCGGCATCCAACTCTTTCATCATTTTTTTCACGTCTTCTTTTTTACTGACTTTTTTAAAGTCACGGGTTTTACCGCCTAGGTCTTTAGAAATATCGACAATGGCTTTTTTAATCGTTGTTGGCGTAATCCCATGTTTTTCATTATACGATTCTTGCACGGCTCGCCGACGGTTGGTTTCCCCAATCGAAGCTTCCATAGCAGGCGTCATTTTATCGGCATACATAATCACCTTCCCTTCGCTATTCCGGGCGGCTCGTCCAATAATTTGTAATAACGAGTCTCGTGAACGCAAGAACCCTTGCTTATCGGCATCTAAAATAAGGATGGCCGATACTTCTGGTAAATCCAGCCCTTCCCGTAACAAGTTAATACCAACAACTACATCAATTTTTCCTTGTCGTAGTTCAGTTAGAATTTGAATTCGTTCCAGTGTTTCAATTTCTGAATGCAGGTATTTAGATTTCAAACCTTGCTCGATAAAGTATTCCGATAAATCTTCGGCTGATTTTTTAGTCACGGTCGTCACTAAAACGCGGTCTCCTTTTTTGATCGTCGCCGTTACTTCTTCCATAATATCATCCACTTGGTTCTCAGTTGGACGCACCTCAATAACCGGATCCAAAAGTCCAGTTGGACGAATAATCTGTTCGATAATATTCTCTTTATCTGTGTGTTCGTATTCATATTTTCCGGGTGTGGCTGAAACATAAATCGCTTGTTTCACTCGTTGTTCAAATTCTGGGAATTTAAGCGGGCGATTATCCATCGCACTTGGCAGACGAAAACCATGTTCAATCAAACTTTGTTTCCGGCTTAAATTCCCGTTAAACATCCCCCCAATTTGAGGAATAGAAATATGGGACTCATCCACAAAACATAAATAATCGTCGGGGAAATAATCCAACAACGTCGCTGGCGGATGCCCCGGCCCAGAGTTATTAAGATACGATGTATAATTCTCAATTCCATTAACGTAACCCATTTCACGCAGCATCTCTACGTCGTACTTAGTACGCTGCTGTAACCGATGAGCGGCCAGGTTATTGCCCATTTTTTGGAGCTCTTTCAAGCGAATATCTAAGTCTTTTTCTATACCATGTGTGGCGCGTTCCACCACGTCCGCCGTAGTTACTTGGTGTTTCGCTGGGAAGATGGTGCACTCTTCTAATACGGCGACTGTCGCCCCCGTAAAGCCGTCAACTTCGGTAATGGTTTCCAGTTCGTCGCCCCAAAATTCTAGCTGAAAAGCGGTATCTGAATTGGGCGGGAAAATCGTAATAATATCACCGAGCACTTCGAACGTTCCACGCTCAAAATCAGTTTTTACTCGTTGAAACTGAATATCCACCAAACTTCGTAAGAACTCCGCTCGTGGATAACTTTTCCCTCGTTGAATATGTAGGGCTAATTTTTCGTAGGTTTCTACGTCTCCTAAACCGTAAATACAAGACACTGACGAAATAATAATAACGTCTTTTCGGGTTAATAAATTTACCGTCGCGGCGTGCCGAAACTTAGTAATTTCTTCGTTAATAGTCGCCTCTTTTTCAATATACGTATCGGTTCGAGCAATATAAGCTTCTGGTTGATAGTAATCGTAGTACGACACAAAATAACTGACCGCGTTGTTCGGAAAAAACTGTTGGAACTCAGCGCAAAGTTGCGCGGCCAACGTTTTATTATGCGCTAAAATTAAAGTTGGGCGTTGCACTTCGTTGATGATATTCGCCATCGTAAAAGTTTTTCCCGTCCCAGTGGCTCCAAGCAGCGTTTGGTGTCGAAGCCCGTTATCAAGGCCTTTCACCAAAGAATTAATCGCTTTAGGTTGATCTCCCGTAGGTTTAAAATCCGAAGCCAAGGTAAATAATTTTTTAGACATAAGCCGAGCATTATTACCCGATTTCGGAAAAACCGCAACCCAACCTTAACAAAAAGCCTTTATGAAATAAGGCCATGTGCCACTCGCGCGCGATAAAGTTCTAATGCTTTCTGAGCCGTTAGTTTTTCACTTGATACTTCGTGTCCATCGGCATCTAAAAAAACACCTCCCTCAACATCAAAAACATAGTGTTGTTCCATACCATGATGAGTACGCTCAACCGGAACAAGGTTATGCTTAAAGGCACAAGAATCTAGAGCCATAATAAAAAAATTAGTTATCTAAAATTCTACTAGAACCAATTAGATATGTCTAAATTTATTTTTTATACTTGTCCAAAAACTCTTCGGCCTTCGTTCGCCCTTCCGAAAATAATTCTTTCCCTTTTTCCGCCACCTCGGCTCGGGTTTCAGAACCTTTTTTCGGCGCAAATAATAACGAAGCCACCGACCCCACGGCGCCACCAACCACAATACCCGTAATAATTCCGCCGTATTTTTTCCCCTTCTTTGGCTTTTTAGGCATAACTGAGTCTAATAACTCATCCGTTTTTGATTTTCTAAAAAGTCCCATTTTGTTTTAATTAAGTTTAGCCTTATCAAATTCTAAACGCAATTGCGCGTTCAGCTCTGATTTAAGGACGGTTGTGATAGCGTTAAAATCGGCTTCAATTAAATCTTCGGTTAAGGTTTGATTTTTAGACCGGAAGCTCAAATGAAAGGCTAGATTTTTTAAATCCGCGCCCAGTTTTTTCTCGTCTCGATATTCATCAAATAGTTCAATAGACTCTAGATACGCGGCTACGGATTTTGCCGCCGTTACCACTTCTGCCATAAGCACACTTTCTGGCATAACTAAAGATACGTCTCGGTGCACACTGGGGAAGGTGCTTAATTTTTCATAAGCTTCTGTATGACTACTTTCTAAGCCCTTAATCACTTCCATATTTATTTCGGCTAGAGCAATTGTCGCTGGTTTATGCGGTAAAAACTGCGGATGCAACACACAAATCGTGCCAATCACCACCCCATCAAGCAGTACTTCAGCCGTTTTAGCGGGATGCTGATACGGTTTTGTATTTGCGGCGGGACGCGTTTCAAGGGCTGAAAATCCAAGACTTTGCAGCCATAACCCTAGTTCTGATTTTAGTTTATAAAAGTATTACACTTTACTCTAAAATAAATACCTACAACTAGGTATTTATTTCTATATATTCATTTTTATTTTGTTTTTTTCATACTTTAATAAAGATTTAGAAAGGTG
>CAJQJI010000114.1 GCA_905478675.1 Candidatus Altimarinota bacterium | reverse complement strand
CAGCATCGATTAGCGGCCCTTTTGTACTGCCCCAACCAATGAAAGAAATATCCGCGTTTTTAGATTCACCATAAATGGTTGGCTCGGGGATACTTTGGGCGGCAAAGTCGAGTTTTCGCATTCGTTTAGCGTACATATCACCGGCACTTTCGTCTTCATCTAAAATCCCTTCGGCGTTATGTTCATCGCCATTGGCAAAATAATACGCGTCACTTTCGCCGGGCAGCCAGCGTTTAGATAAACCGCTTTCCGTGATTTCGTAGCGATCGGTGTTTTTGAGGTTGGCTAAATCTTCTTTGGCCACTAACCCCCGTTTAATCGGAATTGTGTTTTGTTCAAGGGGTGGAATAGACACGTACTGTTCGGCCGAAACTTTATCAGAAAGAAATATAACTGGCATTTGAAACGCTTCGGCAAAATTATAGGCGTGTTGAATAAGCTCAAAGTGGTCGGCCGGATCGGACGCCGCAATGACCATGCGGGCGAATTCGCCGTGTCCGCCGTGCATGGCTAAATTTAAATCGCCTTGGCCCGTCCAGGTTGGTAAGCCGGTGGCGGGTCCAGGGCGCTGAAATAAGCAGCACACAAATGGGGTTTCAATAATTCCCGATAACGAAACCGTTTCGGTCATTAAATCAAAGCCCCCGCCAGAGGTGGCACATAACGCGCGCGTCCCGGCGTGCATTGATCCTAAGGCCAAATTTGCGACGGTAATTTCATCCTCAGCTTGTTTTACCACGTAGCCAAAGTCTTTGGCATGGTTGGCCATATGGGTGAGCAAGTGTGTGGCTGGGCTCATTGGATAGGCGTAATAAGCGCGTGTTCCGGCGTGAATGGCCCCTAAGGCTAAGGCATAGTTTCCGTCCATAAAAGCCATGTTAGGCACACTTTCTGGTAGTTTAGTATTAAACTGCGTTTCAGTACGCTCGTAGCCTATTTTGGCACACTTTAAATTCGGGGGAATAATCTTCGGTTTACGAGCAAACTGCTCTTTGATTTGGTCCGCTATGGTGTCGTATGGTAGACCTAAGACCTTCCACAACATCCCAATTAAAACTACGTTTTTCATGCGCTCAGTACCGCCCGCTTCGTGGGTAATCTCACGACCATTTAAATGGGCAACATGTATGTTCCGCTCAATAGCTTCTTCTAAAATTTTAGTAATCCCACTTTGGCGTTCATAACCGTGTACCAGCGTGCCACCATCGTTTAGGGTGCTAAAATATTTCAGTAAACACGGTTTATCAATGGCCACTAAAATATCAGGGCGCGCCGACAAACTATTAATAGATTGGCGGCTGGCATTAATGGTAAAACACGAAGTGCCGCCTTTAATTAAGGAGGGGTATTCGCGGTCAGCCACCACGTAAAATCCAAGTTTTTCTAGGGCCTTGGCAATAATAGAACCAGTAGAAAGCAGGCCGCCGTAACCAGAGTGTCCAACCACTCGTATTTTTAAACGTTCCATGTTAGATTTTTTTATTTAACTCATTTGTCCAGTCTTGAACCTTGGTTTCTAGCTGTGCTAGCGGGCACTTGTTAATCATTAAATTTTCGTGAATCAGCGCCCCATTATGGCTTTCAATATAGGCCGCTAAAATACGCCCCGACTCGATATTATAATCCGTGTCATATTTGCTGTCGCCTAACCCAATAACCGCGGATTTTTGCCCCGCTAAATCAAGTTTTTGAATACGTGGCCAAAAGTGGTATCGAAAATGATCTTCCAATTCTCCGTGTTCATAGGTACCACAGGCAAGAATTAATAAATCATGCCCAGTAAGTTTATCTTCAGGAAAATGTTCGCCTCGAGCCATCTCGACTTGATGGCCGTGTTCTTTTAAAAAGGAAGCTACGTATTTACACACCATTTGCGTATTACCGCTGTTGGAGCCATAGACTATTTGTATTTGTGCCATGTTAGGTTTATTGTGGCTTAATTTGCGACTTGCTTCAATAAGTAATCCTGAAACCAGGCTTTACAAAGCCTCTATTTTGGCGTGAAGTCGAGTACACCACCCCTTCACCAATTTATCGAGTAATGGGAGCGGTTTACCGCTTACCATCAAGCTAGGATTAATTAAGCGTCCATTGTGGGTTTCTACGTAGGTTTGCAAAATGCGTGCAGACTCAATGTGGTAGTCAATATCGTATTTAATATCACCAAGTCCGACGACGACGCAGGCTTGCTGCTTTAGGTCTGTATCTTGAATGCGAGGCCAAAAATTTTTTAAAAAATTGGGTTCGAGGGAACCGTGCTCATACGTTGGACAGGCTAAAATTAATAAATCACTTGTGGTCAGCTCTTTTTCAGGAAAATGCTCGCAGCGGTCATTCTTTACGTTATGCCCAAGCACGTTCAATTCTTCAGCAATATACTCACAGACTAGCTGCGTGTTTCCACCATTAGAACCGTAAACAATTTGAATATGTGCCATTTGTATCTTTATTAGCCTAAATTAAGCGGCGTTTTAAATCCAGAAAAGAAAAATAAAATTTGCTTTAATTTTTTAAACGGAAATAGTCGTTTCGAAAAACAGACCATTGGTTTGCGACTTCAAAATAAAAATGATATAATGTAAAGAATTATTATAATAATTTTATGAGCGAATTTACCAGAATCCATAAGCGACAACTCATTGGCGGGGGCATTATTGTCTTACTTTTTGTAGGATTTAAGGTGCTTAACCGCGATCCGGTTCCGACGGACACGGAGGCCCTTCTCCCAAGTGAAAGTCTAGAAACTCAAATTATAGAGCGTCAAGCGAGCGTGGTTCGTTTTGGGGAATGGTCACCCAGCGAATACCGAACCGTGCTTGGCCAAGTCATTTCTGACGGGAATATTGAGGTAAAAGCAGAGTTGAGTGGCACCATTGCCGGTGTTAATGCTTCTGTCGGCGATAAAGTGGCGGCCGGGCAAGTGTTGGCCAGTTTTAAAACGACTGGGGATCCAACGGCGATTAATTACCAATCGGCTTTAAGCAATTTAGAAACTACACAACTGTCAGGACAAAACAGTATTCGTTCTGCCGAAATTGCCGTTGAAAATGCTCAAAAATCTTTAGCGCAAACGGTAGCACAGCAAGATCAAGCGTACGCTCAAGCGTATGAGGCGTTACGGCTTGAGTCTCAGAGTGTAAAAACGTTAATTACCAGTGCGATTGATACGGTGGATAAACACGTACAATTCAGCACTAAATACCAATACAACCAAGATTTGGCCTACACTCAAATTGGGAATACAGATGTCGTGGGGCGACAAAACATTAAAAACCAAGGACAGCAATTAGCGATGCGAGTCAACGCCTTAACGCCCGTTTCAGCGAGTGCTTCTGAGTCACAAATTGTGCAAGATGCCAATACGCGTTTAGCGATTTTAAAATCACTTCAACAGTTATTTGATGATTTAGAAATTTTAGTAGAAAGAACGGCTGTAAACTCTCGTATTACCGAAGCTCAAGTCGCGGGCTTTTTGGCTTCAATCGAAGGCGTTCATGCCTCGCTTGATGCTCGAGTAAGTGCCTACCAAGGCGCCATTGATGGGGCGAAAGGCGCACGAGAACAAACGAGACTCGCCATTTTAAGCGCTCAAAATGCCCTTGAAAGTGCAGAAGCGAATGTTGAGCTTTCTAAATCACAAGTAGAAGCGCAAGTCGTCGGGGCGCGAAATCAGGTTAATATTGCTGGAGCATCAACCGCCGACTTAGTCGTGAGAGCTCCAATTTCGGGCACGATCACCGCGAAAAGTGTTCGAGCAGGAGATTTGGTAAGTCCTGGAACGGTTCTATTTACGATTGTAAATGAAGCGCAAGAAAAGAAAGTCGTAGCGTATTTAAGCCAAGAAGAACGCGCTCAAGCCGCGAGGGCTGAAACGATTCAAATTGAAATTAATGGAAAATTGATTCCTGTAACGGAAAAATTTTTGAGTGCTCAGCTCGAAAGCCAAACTCAAAAACTTCTGGCTGAATTTACGGTGCCTGCCGAGACAACCTTAGTGGGAAATTTAGCCACCGTTCGAATTCCGTTAGGTTCTAGTATTGAAGGCGAAAGTAATTTACTGCCATTCTCCGCCGTCTCGTTTGAACCAGATGGGGCCGAGGTGCTAGTGTTAAATGAAAACGCTATAGCTGAACGTAGAAAAGTCATGGTAGGGCGTGTAGTGGTTAGTAATATTGAGATCATGAGTGGGCTTCAAACGGGCGACAACGTTGTGGAATATTATAAACGGGTCTTGCCCGGAGAAAGGGTGATAAATGAAAGTCTAACGCAGGTTGTTCCTGCCGAAAAACAGGCAGACCTAACGAGTGATGATGTGGTTCAAAATGAAGCCGAGTTAAACCTTAATCTAGACGCTAATAATGAGTAATCCAATTAAGCCTGCAACGCCATTGCCAAAATTGTGGACGTTTTTTCTAGAGCGTTTTCGGGTAACTTTGCTGTTTTCATTGTTATTTTTTGTGGCGGGAAGTATCGCGTACAAAGCCATTCCACAAGAAAATGCCCCAGACGTAGAAATTCCAATTGTGGTAGTTTCAACGGTTTGGCCAGGCGCTACGGCTGAAGATATTGAAAACCTTGTGACCGATAAAATAGAGCAAGAAATTGAAAACTTAGATGATGTTGAGGAATACACTTCAACCTCGGTCGCTGGTTTTTCAACCGTGGTGGTAGAATTTGAAATCGGGACCGATATGACCGAGAACACCAATGACGTGCAAGATGCGGTCGATGATGCGGCTCGAAAACTACCAGATTCAATCCTTGATGATCCAAACGTCGAACAAGCTAATATTTCTTCGACCCCAATTTTAACCTTAGCGGTATCAGGCGATTATTCTTATTCACAATTAAAAAGTTTTGCAGAAACGTTATCAGACCAAATAGAAACCATTGATGGGGTAAAAGAGGCGCGTTTAAGCGGGGTGCCTGATGAACAATACCATTTTTATGTAGACCCCATTAAGCTGCAAGGTTTAGGCCTTAGCTTAGATGAAGTGGTCCAAGCCATTAGTGCGGCTCATAAAGATATTCCTTTGGGCGCCGTGAGTGTGCGCGGTGAAGCCGTTGATGTTCGTATTGCGGGTGAAATTGAGTCGGTTTCAGAGTTTATGACGCTGCCATTACAAACGACGTCTGGGCAAGTCGTGCGTTTAGAGGATCTTGGAGAAGTTCGTCGTGAATTTGATGAACTAGAAGTTGAAAAATTAATTTCAACCGGGGCGCCTTCAGAACGTTTTATTTCGCTTGATATACTAAAAGCTGAAACCAAAACGAACGTTCCTCGGGTAGTTGAAGCGGCCTTAGCAACGGTAGATCAATTTTATGAAACGGGTCAATTACCCGCTAATATTAAAGTAGAAACGGTGTTTAATTCGGCCGACGATATTAAAAAAAGTTTAGGACAACTATTTGATAGTGGGTTTCAAACCTTACTGGTAATTGGTATTGTTTTACTAGTGGCTTTAGGATGGAGAGAGTCCGCGCTGGCCTTTGTTGCGATTCCTTTAACGTTATTGATTGCCATTTTAGGGCTTTATATGGTGGGGGAAACGTTCAACTTTTTATCTTTATTTGCGCTGGTGCTCGCGTTGGGGTTATTGGTAGATAATGCGATTATTATTACTGAAGGTATTTCTGATGGGATCCATGAAAAAAGACTCACCCCGTTAGCCTCTGCCCGAGAAACGTTGCGACAGTTTCGGTGGCCGGTGATTACCGGAACGGCGACTACGATGCTGGCTTTTGCGCCAATGATGATCATGATTTCTGGGGTATCTGGAGAATATATTGAAGGGATTCCGAAAACGGTCATTTTAGTGCTTTCAGCGTCACTCTTTGTGTCGCTCTTTATGCTGCCCGTGTTTGCGGTTATGTTTTTCAGCTTATTTCCCCCTAAAAACCAACGAGAATCAAAAACCATGAATGTTTTGAAAGAGCATTATGCTCGCTTTATGGCCTGGACGTTTACCAAAAAGCGTCGGATTTATGGGCTTCTGGCGGCTTCTTTTGCCTTAATGGTGTTTGCTTTTTCTTTGCCTGCCACGGGGAAGGTGTCGGTCGAAATTTTTCCATCGGGCGATCAAAATTACTTTGTAGCCTCTATTGAAGCCCCTACGGGAACCGATTTAGAAACTATGAAAAAACTGCTGCCACAGATTGATGAAGTTTTTTTACCCTATTTTGAGGAAGACGAGAAATGGCTTAAAAATGTTCAAATTTCCGTTGGGGAAAAATCCCCCTATGACCCGAATCAAGAGGCTAGTGCTGGTAGTAGTTCAACGGAAAATATTATTGGGATTACTATAAATCTGTTTGATAAAACCGTTCGAGAACCAAGTTCGGTTGATTTAGCTCCACGTGTAAGAACCGATTTAATCGCGGCCTTACCGGATTATCTTGATATTAAAATTTCCGAGTTATCGGCGGGGCCACCAGGTGGTGATCAACCCGTAACCATTAAATTAACCAGCGATAATTTAGACCGAATTGATGCCATGGCTTCGAGTTTGGTGAAAGATTTAGCCATGGTGAAGTTAGAAAATGGCGCGACGCTTAAAAATATTACCGATAATCGAGGAGAAGCCGTGCCGCAAATGACCTGGAGTTTTGATCGGGAAAAATTAAATCGTTACGGTTTATCACCGATTTCTTTACAACAAACACTGCGTGCCGGGATTGAAGGGATTACTATTCTAGAACTCACCGAAGATGGGGAGGAAATTGATGTTGAAGCCCGTTTTGATTTTAAAGGCGACCGGACTTGGACGAGTCCAGATTCGCTTGATATTGTGTCTCAAATTCCAATTAAAACGCCAAGTGGTAGCTTTATTAAACTGTCTGATGTGGCTGACTTTACCATTAAATCAGAGCGAACTAAGTTTGAGCACGTTGATGGGCAAAGAACGATTTCTGTGGGGGCTGGAATTGAAGGTGAAGCGACCGCCGCTCAGTTTAAAGCGAAACTGGATGAATTAATTGCGGCTCTACCGACTCAAGCGGGGGACCAAGTAAAAATTGGGGGGGATAACGAAGAAGCGCAACGTCTGGTTACCGAAATGTCGATGGCCATGATGCTCGGGGTGTTCCTGATTCTGGTGGTGTTGGTATTACAATTTGATTCGTTTCTTCAAGCCGGCGTCATTGTAACGCTATTGCCGTTATCTATTATGGGGGTCTTTCTGGGCTTCTGGGTTTCTGGAACGCCTATTTCGTTCCCCGCTATGATTGGTATTGTGGCGCTCGCTGGAATTATTGTGAATGATTCGATTGTCTTAATTGACCGAATTAACAGTGATATGAAAAACTTCGATGATGAGCGTGAAGCCTTTCGTGAGGCCGGAGCCTCTCGGATGCAGCCGATTATCTTAACGTCGGTTACCACGATTTTTGGGTTACTGCCATTGGCCTTATCAGATCCTATTTGGGAAGGGCTTGGGTTTGCCATTATTTACGGCATGACGTTGGCCACGTTCTTAACGATTATCTTAGTGCCGTGTTTGATTGTGATGTACGAAGACATAACGCATGGCGTAGTATTGATCGTTAAATGGCCGTTTAAAAAAATGAAGCAGTGGTTTTCTTAGCGGAAAAACCACCCCTCAGACTTGTGAAAGTTTGAGGGTTTTTGTTAGAATCAAATCTGTGAGAACCAACCAAGCCAGTATGGATTTTTTAGATAGCTCTACCTTGAGCGAAGAATTTATACTACTAGAAAATATTATTACCGATCGTGGTTCTAAGTATGCAGTGAGTGGCGGAAAGGTGTTTAATCGAGATGAAATTAAAGCTTTTCTCACGAAACTAAAACAACCGAAAAAATACGCTAAAGCCACTCATCATAGTTGGGCGGCACGACTTTCTCGTGATGGGCAAATTTGGGAAACCAAACAGGACGACGGCGAAACGGGCGCCGGCGCGGTGATTCTCCGTATCATGCAAAAACAAAACTATGTGAATAGTATCGTGGTCGTCACGCGTTGGTTTGGCGGTACGCATTTAGGGACAGATCGTTATAAACACGTGCAGGATGCCACGAAGTTAATTTTAGACCCAACCAGACGTTGAAAAATCAGCAATATAACACGCATCTTCTTTTGATATTTGCATTCCAACGGCTTGGGCAAAGTCAGTGTAAGCCATCATGACCGTTTCAACTCGGTTGAAGGCGACGCCATCTATCCCCTCTATCTCATGGAAAAGAGGCATTTGTACTTGTCGTACGGTCGTCTCAACGTTAGAAGCCGTTTTTTTTATCAGAGAGCCCAAGGCGCTTGAAGCATTGAGTCCAGTATTAACTCTGTAGGCAGCTTTAGAGTTGATACCTTGTAATTGAGTGATGTTCCATTTTTCAGGGTTATTATCAATTTCTTCAAGACTTAAAAAGCGTCCAGGTTTTCCTTTGTAGCGCAAAAAAAAGCTTCCTTGTCCATTAAAAGCCGCTTCTGGGAACTGGTTTCGTTGGTCTTCCCAAAGCCCATCGATAGAGACTTTATCCCATTTTAACGAGGGCATGTGTGTGGTGCTCTGTCGATATTGAGCAAAATCAAGTTCGGGGGCTTGCGATTCAATAACCTCTTTTAAATTCATTTTACATAAAATAAGGTAATGAAGAATTATGTCAAAGCTTTACTTTTCCCCCCTCTTCATTAGTTTCTAACCCTAATGGCAAAGCAAATAAAAGTGTTTGGCGCGTCGCAAAAAGTAAATCACCCAGTCGAGGTGGAAGCGTTTTTGCGTGAGTTGCTTGCCAAGCCGCCTCGTTCAGCCAAAAAACTAGAACAACGAAAGTACGAATTTTCGGCGGGGACCAAGGTGCCAACGATTCAAAATCGAGATCTCATTGCCGTGGCAAAACAGCAAAACATAAAACTGCCGCGTTTGCTGGAGCAAATGTTGCAAAAACGTTCGGTACGGACTATTTCGGGGGTTTCACCGATTGGGATTCTGACGAAACCCTATCCGTGCCCAGGACGGTGCGTGTATTGTCCTACAGAGGACCGAATGCCCAAAAGTTACATGAGTAACCAACCAGCAGCCGCGCGAGCCGTACGCAACAAATTTCATCCCTATAAACAGGTATTTAATCGACTCACGGCTTTAGCGGAATCGGGGCACCCAACGTCTAAGCTAGAAATTATTGTTATGGGGGGAACGTGGAGCTTTTTGCCCCATCGATACCAAAGCTGGTATTTGAAACGGTGTTATGATGCCGCGAATGAGTTTGGTTTATCGGAAGCCAAGAAAAAAGAGTACCGTAAAGTAGCGACAACACTTAAAAAATCGCAAACGTGGAACGAAACCGCCGACCATCGAATTATTGGTTTAACGCTCGAAACACGCCCAGATTTTATTAACGAACGAGAACTGGTACGTATGCGTCGGTATGGTTGTACCCGGATAGAGATTGGGGTTCAAACGTTGAATGATGATATTCAGCGTCTAACCAAACGAGGGCACTCGCGTAAACACGTGGTAAAAGCCATGAAGCTGATGAAAGATTTTGGGTTCAAAGTGTGTTGGCACTTGATGCCAGGACTACCAGGCTCGACCCCAGAAAACGATTTAGAATGGATGAAGGAAGTTTTTTCTAATCCGGATATGGGGCCAGATTTTATTAAAATTTACCCGTGTGTGGTGCTTGAAACCGCCGAGCTAAAAGAGTGGTGGGAGCGGGGTGATTACGTGCCCTACCACGATGATGATTTAGTAAAACTACTGACCCAATTTCAAACTTTTGTGCCAGAGTGGACACGAATTATGCGTTTAATGCGCGATATTCCGGTCAGTAATATTTTAGATGGGGCCAAGTTTTCTAATCTGCGCCAGATTTTAAAAGATCAGCCAGAGAAATTACGCGAACTCGTGGGCGACAAATTTTATGACGAACATAATTTGGCCGAAACGAGTTATATTTTTCGCGATATTCGGGCACGAGAAGTCGGCTTTGCTGATTTTGAAAAAAATCCAGAACTTTTAACCATTCCCCCAGTGTTAGTGCGTCGTGATTATGAAGCCAGCGAAGGGCAAGAAGTTTTTTTAAGTTTTGAAGACGAAAAAAAAGAACACTTGTTTGCGCTACTTCGGTTACGAAAACCGAGTGGGCAACCCTTTAAGCACTATGCTTCCGCCCTAAAAAATGCCGCTTTTATTCGGGAAGTACACTCGTACGGTGGTGAGGTTTCGGTGGGTGACACTGAAGGTTTAGGGCAACATCGAGGGTTAGGCCGAAAGCTTATTGAAGAAGCTGAGCGAATTGTGCGAGATGAATGGGGCATGGATAAAATTTCAATTATTGCCGGGATTGGAACCCGTGAGTACTACCGAAAATTTGGGTATGAAGAAAAAAGTACTTACATGGTTAAACGGCTAAAGTAATGCCGCACAAAAAAACTCAAAAATCGCTGTTAACCATGCAAGGGTTCGCCCTGCTTGGGCAAGGGCTCATTGGTGTGTTTTTCCCCTTTTTTATTCAACAAAATTACGGTTTGACCGACTGGCAAACCGTGGCTTGGTTTGCCTCGAGTCAGGCGGCGTTTGGTTTGCTGGTATGGCCTTTAAATCACTATGGAGTGAAGTTTTTAGGGGTGCGCGGCATGGTGCAAATGGGGTTATTGTGGCAAACGGTGTTTTATGGCGTGTTGGGGTTGGGGTGGACGGGAACGTTTAGTTTTTGGTTACTGAATGTTAGTTTTATTTTGTTCCTGTCTTGTTTTTGGCCGAGCTGGCACTTTTTGTCGGTTTTAGCCACACGTGATGGTAGCCGTGGAAACTATTTAGGAATTTTCCGGATGCTTGGTGTTGGTGTGGGGCTTGTGGCCCCAGTTCTGACGGGGTATATGCTTGATACCGACCGAGGCTCTTTTGTGCTATACGTGGCAATGCTTTGTTTTTTAGTCTCTATGATAATAACGAGTCAGTTGAAGCCTACTGGCGCGATTATGCATGATTGGGGAACGGCCAAAGGGATTTTAAAAAACACTTTTTGGGCCCGCCCACGACGGTGGGGCTTTATAGCCGATGCCATTATTGGTGACACGATGTGGATTTTGTGGCCATTGTACTTTAAGGCGGTAGTGGGGAGTTTTACCATGATGGGGATTGTATCTTCGGTTACAGCCGCATTAGAAATTTTTACGTCGAAATGGATTGGAAAATTAACGGACAAAATATCGGCCACCAAAATGCTTAAATATGGAATATGGAGTCGGTGGGCGGATGTCAGCTTACGAGTGGTGTATATAAAATTTAGCACGCTTCCCGTTATTTTTGGGATTCAGTGGCTTGGGGCCATTTTAGGGCCCATCTTCCAAATTTCTTGGGATTCACGCATGATGGAAATTGGAGAAGAGCAAAAAGGGCAAACCTTAGATTATTTAGTGGTACGTGAAATATTTTTAGGGTTAACGCGGGTCGTGTGGATGAGTTGGATTGTGCTGTTGTTAATGCAGGTTGAGACTATTTGGCTTGGCGCCGTGTTTGTGGTGGCTGGGCTGTGGGCGTTTGCGTTTAGAAAGATGTAAGACATTGACAATTCTTTGGAGCTTCTTAGACTCGCCCTCGTCTAGGG
The DNA here is from genome assembly GCA_905478675.1 of Candidatus Altimarinota bacterium. Classification (GTDB taxonomy): domain Bacteria; phylum Patescibacteriota; class Gracilibacteria; order UBA4473; family UBA4473; genus JAACPJ01. The sequence continues at coordinate 4,250 of CAJQJI010000114.1, read as the reverse complement.
GAATTTTCTAGATACTTATCGGGTAGTTAGCGAAGTGGCCAAACGCATCTGACTGTAAATCAGACGACTCCGTCTTCGGGGGTTCGAATCCCTCACTGCCCACCATGAAAACTTCAGCTTTGCTGGAGTTTTTTTGTATTTAGAGTTGATAGAGTGCCACGCCCGCCGCAATCGAAACATTAAGTGAGCCTTTTTGCCCTCGCATAGGGATTTCTAAATGGACATCAGATTCGGCGAGTAACTCGGGGCTCACCCCTTCCACTTCGTTTCCTAGCACTAAGGCTATGTTTTCTGCTTGGTTCCGATAGCTTAGTAAATCAACGGACTGGCTGGTTTGTTCTAGGGAAAAAATTTTGAAGCCATCGGCTTTTAAGGTTTGTACGCACTCTATAGGGGACGGATTATGTTCCCAGGCTAAAAACTCTTCGGCCCCGAGTGACACTTTTTCAATGCGTCGGTCTGGGGGGCAGCCTGTGTATCCGGTTAGGTATACTTTGTCCCAGCCCGCACCATCAGCCGTTCGTAGAATCGAACCAACGTTATGCAGACTTCGTAAATTTTCTAGAATAATTACTTTCATTGCGCGCAATATATAAAAAAAGTCTCGCCAGAGCGAGACTTTAAATTCTAATTTTTGAGAAAGTTTTTAAACTATGCGGCTTCACCAGCTTCTTTCGCGGCTTCTTCCTTTTTAGCTTCAAGTTCTTTCTTTTGTTTTGGCGTTAATTTTTCTTTCTTAACGTGTTTTCCAGTTCCTGCATCGTGGTCGGCTCCAACTTTAGCTGTATCTTCAACTTTAGCCGCGCCTTCGGCTTGCCATTTTTTAAGCGTTCGAATCGCTTTTGCAGAAAGTTTCATTTTTTCTACTCGTCCCGTTTCTGGGTTGAACATTTTTTTCACAAACAAATTCGGTCGGAAAGTCCGTTTAGTCGCTTTCAAACTGAAAGGACGATTGTTTCCTGAAGTAGTCTTTTTACCGGTTAATTGACAAACTCGAGCCATAATATTTACGTTAAATCCCGCCGATCGTAGACAATAACAGCTTTACGTCAAGTTTTTGGTGCCACGAATGTAATACCGATAATAGCCCGCTAGGTTACTAAGCAAAAAGACGCTTTCTAAAAATATGCCGGCGGGCGTAAAAATTAAAATATTAAAACTAATCCAAATGCTGGTACCCAGCATGGTCCAGAGGCGGAGCGTTTTGTCGTTTGGTCTAAAGGCCGCGTAGTTAAAAATAACGTTGGCGGTAATAGCGATTAAATCAATTGGTTTTTCGTACGTCAGCCCCGCCACAACGAGTATCAAAACCAAAAATCCCCACATAAACTTGGCGTTGGTGGTAAAAATAGAAGTGATAAATCTCAGTGTGGAGATGTAAATTAAAGTCCCAGCCGTATATTCTTCAAGCAGCATTAAATGCGTGCCAATAAAAATGGTCGAGACCGTGAGCCACATTAAAATAACGCGGCGTTGTTGGCACTGCCACGACACTAAATCGCAACCCAGCGCCACCAGCATCAAGCTTTGCGAGATCCAAAACGCGTTCCAGCCAAAAGCCGGCGCTTGGGCAAAGTAAGTTTGAAAAAGTTCAAGCATCGAAGGCAAGGTACTCAAAACCAGGGCGGTGTCATCTACTGGCTCCAGAAATGGCTTCGTGCCTCGCCAAGACAAAACTTTTTTAACCCAAAAGACTCAGAATCTCCCTCCCGCCAGGTTAGGATGACGGTTTAATTAAAACCGTTTAAAAAATTCGGTAGCAATGGTTTGGTTAATCCCTAAAAAGTCTTGCTGGGCTTTGGTAGCCGTGCCCGCTAGCAGTTGTTCGACAATTTGTTGGTTGGTTTGGGCATCACCGCCCGCAATTTCAGAAAAATCTTTTACCGTCTCAAAACCATAATCTTCGGGGAAAAAGGCCCCGCTATGAACTTTTTTATCGCCCACTCGGGTCATCCAAAACCGTGTCGCGCCGCCGATGGAAACATCATCCAAGCCAAAAGCGGTGTCGTGCACAAGCACCGCGTTTTTGCCCAAATGCGCACACACTTCGGCCAGTTTGTCGCCCACTTCTAAACGAGGCACCCCAATCATTTGTCCGGCTAGTGGCACTGGGTTAAGCAGCGGGCCTAAGTAATTAAAAATAGTCGGGTGCCCAATCGATTGCCGAATCGGCGCCATCGGTTTAAGCGCCGGATGAAACGCCGGTGCAAACACAAAGCTTAAATTTTTATCGGCCAATTGAGCCGATACTTTTTCGGGCGTATCACCCACCGGCAGTTGAAGTTTTTCAATCACATCAAAACTACCCACACGCCCACTGGCCGCCTTATTTCCGTGTTTAGCAATACAGAAACGGGATTCGCTGCGCACTTCGTCGTTAAGGTTTCCTTGAGCACCTAGCGAATTACGAGGCTTATTTGTGGAAGCCGAATCCATGGCTTTTAAAGTTTCTGGGGATTGGCTTAACTTTAACGCCAAAGCGGTTGATAAATTTATCCGTGATTTCCCGCTGCCGCCCGTTCCACACACATCAAACACTGGTTTGCCTGGATGCGGCACTTTTATTTTGCGCGCTTCGAGCTCCGTCACAAACTCTAAAATATCACTGACGGTTTCACCGCGTTCGTGCAAAGCCGTCAACATAGACTTTACCGCATTCGGTTTAGTTTCTGCGTTATCAAGAACAAATTGGGCGGTGTTCATGCTCGAATAAAATTTTCTAAAATCTTCATCCCTTCTTTCGTTCCAATCGATTCTGGGTGAAACTGCACCGCAAACAACTTTTCGTCTGGTTTTTCAAAGGCCATAATGTGTTGGTGCTCGTCGTCCGTCACGGCCGTTACGTTCAGCGCTTCATCAAAAGAACCAGGTTCCACCACCATCGAATGGTACCGCATGCCTTCAAAAGTGTCGTTAAACCCTTTAAAAAGCCCGGATTTGTCTAACACTTTCATGTTCCAGCGTTTACCGTGCTGCGGTTCGATTTTAATAATCGTGCCGCCAAAAATTTGCCCCATCATTTGGTGCCCTAAACAGACGCCCAAAATTGGGATTTGAGCACGGAAATGATTAAATAATTCGGGTCCCACGCCAATATCTTTGGGGTTTTCAACCGTGCCCGGCCCCGGGGAAAACACTAAAAAATCAGGCTTGAGGCTTTTAGCTTCATCCAGCGTCACTTCATCGTTTCGCTTCACGGTTACTTCCACCCCTAAGCTTTGAAAATACTGCACCAAGTTGTAGGTGAAAGAGTCATAATTATCGATGAGGAGTAGTTTTTTCATGATTGTTTAAGCATGTATTCAGCCGATTTTACTTTAGTAAGTTCGTTGCCCTGCCACTTCGCTCGTCCTAAGCAAAGCGTGTCGAGCGTGAAGGTGAGTGGTTCAAACGTGCGTTCCGCGGTTTGCGCTAATGGGGACGCGGTTTGCGCGCCGTAAGCCACCGAAATATGGGGTAAGAAATTGGCATACCGAAACTCGGGGTGTTGTGAGAAAGGAATCTCGTTACACAAGGTTTCGTGTAGTTGTTGTAGGCGACCAGATTGGTCGTAAACTTCAGCCCAAAGGGTGGTTGGAAAGACGTTAAAGTTTTGCAGTGTGAGTTCGAAAGCGGGCGTTTGGGCGGTAATATCGGCCAAAGTTTTTTTCATAAACGCTAAATCATTTTTTTGAAAATGCGTTCCGAGTCTCCCTGGCAAAGTCAGGGTTAAATGCATATTTTCTGGGCTCAGCCAAGTGCCGCCTTCTACCTTAAAATTTTCTTTGAACTGATTGGCTTGGTCGCACAGTTTTTGCGCGGTTTCTAGGGGCAGCGGACTTTCTATGAAATAACAAAAATCGGCTTCTTGTTCCCACGTGTTTTGACCAAATTGGCTATGATTTTGCTGCCAGTTATTTTCAAATTTGAGCCTTAAATTATCCGTCATATTTTTAGTTTAATAAGTGGGTGGGAGCTTACGAATTTCGCAGCCCATAGTTAAAAATTTTGCATAGACTCTTCGCTTTATTATGCACTTCTAACCATTCTTTTTTCGGGTCTGAATCTTGCACGACGCCAGCCCCAGTGCGGAACCGCGCCACTCCGTCTTTTAAGAAAAAAGAGCGAATGGCGATACAAAGTTCCATGTTGCCGTCGGCCGAAAAATACCCCATCGCGCCACCATACAAATTCCGTGGGGCACTTTCGGCTTGTTGGATTAATTTAATCGCGCGGAGTTTTGGCGCTCCACTTAAAGTACCCGCGGGGAA